>JBCDCL010000400.1:0-3593 GCA_039182175.1 Planctomycetota bacterium | reverse complement strand
CGCATAGGAGTTTTCTGTTCCTGAACCGACGCCGTCGGACCCCTCTTGCGCCCCAGCCTTCGGCATAACTCAGTGTAAGCTCACACGGCGATTTTGTCTTGCAAAATGAATCTCGCAGCGGGGGCGATTGGCCCGATTCTGCCAGTTCTGACACATCGGGACTGCTGAGAGCAGGTGCGATTCCTTAAACTAGAGTGGATCGACTATTCGCTAATTCTCTCAAAGGTCGCCCGTTGTCCCAATTGCCTGCTCCTCGCTACTTGGTGCCGTTTGATCCCAAGCGGATACCGCACCATTTTGTAGATGTGCTGATAATCGGCGGTGGAATTGCGGGTCTCCGAGCGGCGATGGAGGTCGATCCAAAGCTGACGGCCTTGATCATCACCAAGGACGAAATGCGGGAGTCGAGCAGCTCGTACGCTCAAGGCGGGATCGCTGGCGTCTTGGCGCCGGAAGATCGGTTCGAGGACCACGTCACCGACACGCTGGTCGCTGGCGCCGATCTTTGCGAGCCGTCAACCGTCGAGATGGTCGTCCGCGAGGCGCCGGGGCATATCCGCCAGTTGATCGAATGGGGTACGCAGTTCGACGCCGAGGATGACGGCGAATTGATGCTCGGCCGCGAAGGTGGCCACAGCCACAACCGGATTGTTCATGCCCTGGGCGACGCAACCGGCAAGGAAATCATGCGGGCGATGATTCATCGTGCCCGGCATGACCTGGGCGCCCAGGTTTGGCAGAACACTTTCACGATCGACCTGCTCACCGACCCCGACTCGGCGGACAGCGCTTGCTGCGGCGCGCTCGTCTGGAACGCAGATCACGGTAAAACGTTTGTCTGGGCGAAGCAGACGATTCTCTGCACAGGCGGCTCTGGTCAGCTTTATCGCGAGACGACGAACCCCTCGGTAGCGACCGGCGATGGCCATGCGATTGCGTACCGCGCCGGCGCCCAGCTTGCCGACATGGAGTTCATGCAGTTCCACCCAACGGTGCTTTACATCGCCGGCAGTAGTCGGAGTTTGATTACCGAAGCCATTCGCGGCGAAGGCGCCCTGCTCCGCGACACCAACGGCCACCGCTTCATGCCCGACTACGACGAGCGGGCCGAACTCGCCCCACGCGACATCGTGAGTCGTGCGATCGTCGAACAAATGGAAAAGACGCGGCATCCGAATGTCTACCTCGATCTAAGTCACTTAGACGCCGACGTAATTCGCACGCGATTTCCTGGCATAGCAGCGAGTTGCGGGCGGTTTGGGATCGACATCACTACTGATCCGATTCCTGTCCGTCCCGGCGCGCATTACATGATCGGTGGCGTTTGCGTTGACGAGCATGGACGAACGTCGGTGCCACGCCTCTGGGCAGCGGGCGAAGTCACCAGTAGCGGGCTGCATGGCGCCAATCGGCTGGCTTCCAATAGCCTGCTCGAAGGTTTGGTCTACGGCGCCCGCGCCGGACAAGGAGCAAGCGCCGCCGCCATGGATCAGCCGGACGACTATCGAGTGATTCCCCTCGAGAACGCCATCGTCCCCGTGCCCGACGACGAGCTTGATCTGGCCGACATTCGCAATTCGCTACAGAGTTTGATGTGGCGTTCGGCCGGCGTGTGGCGAGACGCCGCCCTGCTGCAAGATGCCCAGAAACAAACCGAGCAGTGGAGCCGCTACGTGCTGACCCGGCAATTAACAGGGCCGGCAGGCTGGGAGTTGCAAAATCTATTGGTCGTCGCCCGCATGGTGATCACGGCCGCCCTTCGCCGAACCGAGTCGCGCGGCGTTCATCTGCGGACCGATTTCCCTGAGCAAGACGAGCAGTGGCGCCGGCATATTCACCTCACCCGCGGAGCAGCGGGTCCGTTGGTCGCCGTCGAGTAGATTTTGGCATTAGTCGACTGCGCCGTGAACCAACACGCGGCCTTCGGCGTAGCCGATTCTTAGACAGCCGCATCGCTGGACGCCATAGACAGTCGTGCTGGCGACCGATTAGGCTGTTGGCCCGATGAAAAAGGGCGTTTCTGGGCTCGAGAGCTCGCTTAACTGAGCCGGGCCAAAGCCTCGCCCCATCGTTTTCTCCAATCACTGCGTCACATTAACGAGACTTGGCATGAGCCAACCGATGATCGAGGCCTCGGGCCTGTCGAAGTTTTACGGCGACTTCGCCGCGACTCGCGACGTGACTTTCCAAATCAATCAGGGCGAGGTCGCTGCCTTCTTGGGGCCCAATGGCGCCGGCAAAAGCACCACCATGAAGCTGCTAACGGGCTATCTCGCCCCGTCGGCGGGTTGGGCAAAAATCGCCGGGCACGATATGGCGACCGACCGAATCGCCGGCTCCGAACACCTGGGTTACCTCCCCGAAAATGGCCCGCTCTACCCAGAGATGACGCCACGCTCGCTGCTCAAGTTCTTTGCCGAAGCGCGTGGCATGTCAGAGGCCGACACAAGGTCCAACATCGACCGCGTGATCGAGCTGTGCAACTTGCAAGCCGTGCTTGGCAAGCCAGTTGGCAAGCTCTCCAAGGGCTACCGTCAACGCGTCGGCATGGCCCAAGCCCTACTGCACGAGCCCGATGTGTTGATCTTGGACGAGCCGACCGCCGGCCTGGACCCGAACCAAATTCGCGACGTCCGCCGCATGATTCGCCAGCTCGGCGAAACCAAAACCATCTTGCTTAGCACCCACATCTTGCAAGAGGTCGAGGCGATGTGCGACCGCGTTGTCTTCATCAACGAAGGCCGCATCGTCTTCGACGGCAGCAAAGCGGACTGGAAGTCGGGCCAAGAGAACCACGACGATCGGTTCCACGAATTGACCAACGCGGCAAGCTAAGCGACGCGGCAAGCTGACAACATCAGCGTCTTTGCGACACGCTTCCAACACCAACCCATAGAAACGACCTACAGGACAGGCGGACATGAACTTTACGGTTCTCAAAGCCATCTTCAAGCGAGACTTCGTCAATTACTTTGCGAGCGCGACCGGATATGTCTTCATCTGCGTCTTCGTCGTACTGAGTTCACTGGCGGCTTTTTGGCCGGACGAGTTTTTCGGCAACAACTTGGCGAACCTCGACCAGCTCAGTAAGTGGATGCCCTTCATCCTGCTGGTCTTTATCCCGGCCATTACGATGAGCATCTGGGCCGAGGAACGGCGTCGCGGTACGGACGAACTGCTCCTCACCCTGCCAGCGACCGACTCCGACGTTGTGATCGGCAAGTACCTGGCTGGCGTGGCGATCTTTACCGTGTCGCTGCTGTTTTCGATGTTTTCCATCTGGCTGATCTTTAGCTACGGGCTTGGCGAGCCCGATATGCTGCTCTTTTGCTGCACTTACCTAGGCTACTGGTTCGTCGGCCTGGCGATGCTGGCCACCGGCATGGTGGCGTCGTTTCTCACTAGCAACCTGACGGTCGGCTTTATCCTGGGAATGCTGTTCAACGCCCCGCAAGCGTTGGCGTCGTTTGTCGACAATGCGTTGGGTTACCTCGAAGCAGTGCCGTGGCTTCGTGGCGTTGCCCCAGCCGATTGGTTTCGCGATTTCGCTCGCGGGGTGGTCAGCAGCTTTAGCGCGTTTGAAGGCTTCAGTG
>JBCDCL010000399.1:0-3603 GCA_039182175.1 Planctomycetota bacterium | reverse complement strand
CTACGCAGACCGCGCAGGCAATCAATCGCGCAATGGCCCAAAACGCCGCCCCAACTGCGCCGATGATCGCAGAAACCGGTGCGCTACGCCAAGCAGCGGACTTGGCGCCAGTTGACGGTTGCCCAGTCACTGGAGTCGGTCGAATCCGATGTGGCGGTCGCCTATCGCTATCAGTCGGGTAAGGAACAGATGGTGATGTATCGCTCGCTCGACCCGCCTGCGAATCGGACCTTCATCGGGCAGAATTACTCGTCCGAGGCGGTGATAGGTCGGTTCTTGGAGAGTGGCGAGCTGGACGAGTATTTCGAAATCGATCCCGAAGACGACTGACGCCATCGGTCCGTCCGACGACGGCACACCCTGCTCATGTCCGACCCTGCCGAGGTGATTCGCGATAATCTGGCTCGCATTCGCGAGCGGATTGCCGAGGCGGCTCAGCGTGCCGGGCGAGAGCCAAGCGAAATCACGCTGGTCGGCGTGTCCAAGTATGTCGACGCGGCGATGACTCGCCTGCTGCTCGACGCGGGCTGTGCGGATCTTGGTGAAAGCCGGCCGCAGCAACTGTGGCAAAAGGCGGAAGATGCAGCCTTCGCCGATGCAGAACCTCGTTGGCACATGATCGGCCATCTGCAGCGGAACAAGGTGGCCCGCACTCTGCCGCTAGTGACCCTAACTCACGGCGTGGACAGTGAGCGGCTGCTGACGGCGATCGGCAACGCCGCATCGCCGGAGCAGCCTGCCCGGGTGCTGCTTGAGGTCAACACGAGCGGCGATGCCGAAAAACATGGTTTCGCCGCTGATCAGGTCCGCGACTTGGCCAGCAGGCTTGAGGCGTTTGCCAATAGCCGCGTCTGCGGTTTAATGACTATGGCAGCCCGCGAAGGTGGCGAGACGGTTGCCCGCCAGAACTTTGCCGACTTGCGTGACCTCCGCGACGAATTGCAGCCGCAACTGCCGGGACTCGCAGAGCTGTCCATGGGTATGTCGGGCGATTATGAGGCGGCAATTGCAGAGGGGGCGACGATCGTCCGCATAGGATCCGTACTTTGGGAAGGCATAGCCGGCGAGTGACAGCAACAGTGCTTTGCTCGCCAGCACGTGGAACATGGTAGACATTCAGAGAAATCCCACTCGCGAAGTTCGCATCGGTTCAACGACCATTGGTGGTGGGAATCCGATCGCCGTACAGAGCATGACGGCGACTTCGACGCAGGACATCGACGCCACGGTTGCGCAGGTCAACGCCCTCGACGCAGCCGGGGCCGGAGTTGTGCGGATCGCGGTCGATAGCAAGAAGGATGCAGAAGCCCTCGCCGAGGTGCGGAAGCAAACGGACGCCAATCTGGCGGTCGACTTGCAAGAGAATTATCGCTTGGCGGAGGTCGTGGCGCCGCATGTCGACAAGGTTCGCTACAACCCGGGGCATCTCTACCACCACGAGCGAGAGAAGCCGTGGCAAGAGAAGGTGGCCTATCTGGTTGGCGTCGCGAGGGACAATGATTGCGCGATGCGTGTCGGCGTCAATTGTGGCAGCGTCGATCCAGCGATGAAGGAGAAGTACGCCGCGGACGATTCGATTACGCCGATGCTTGAGAGCGCGCTCAACCACTGCTCGCTGCTCGACGAACTCGACTTCACGCGATTCTGCGTGTCGCTAAAGGACTCGGATCCAAAGAAGGTGGTCGAAGTAAACAGTCGCTTTGCCGCCGAGCGGCCAGAGGTCCCGTTGCACTTGGGCGTTACCGAGGCGGGCATGCCGCCTGATGGGATTATCAAAACGCGAATCGCGTTTGAGCAACTCATCGGCAAAGGGATCGGCGACACGGTGCGGGTATCGCTCACGGTGCCAAACGATCGCAAGCCGGAGGAGATCCAGGCGGGGCAAAGCATAATCGACGATATCTACGCCGGCCGGGTGCGATCGGTGGTCGATTACGGCTTGGACACGCTCAACATCATCAGTTGCCCTAGTTGCAGCCGGGTGGAGAACGAGGCGTTTGTCGACCTAGCCGCCAGCGTCAAAGAGATGACTCGCTACGCCGCCGACCATGCGGTGACGATCGCCGTAATGGGCTGCCGCGTGAACGGGCCGGGCGAGACCGATGACGCCGACCTTGGCCTATGGTGCGGGCCGAACTACGTCAATCTGAAGCGGGGCGAAGAGGCGCTGGGCCAATTTCCCTACGATGAGATTCTGCCCAAGCTCAAGCAAGAACTCGACGCAATCATCGCCGCTCGCTAGACGCACACCGCACAGCTCGAAGCAGCTGCACGGATGAAGTCGGCGTCGGCAGTCGAGCCGGCATAGATGACAACGTCGCCATCGCGGAACTCGTCGTAGCCACGCGGGCGGATCACCATTTCGCCATCTTCGCGTTCGATAGCGACAAAGACCAAGGCTTCGGCAAGCCCGCCAAACTCGGCAATCGTTTGGCCCGATAATTCCGAACCGGGATGCACGACGGTTTCGCCCATACGAAAAGAAGGACGATCGTCGCAAGCGGCGCCCATGAATTTGCTAAGCCGGGGGTTGAGCACGGCATTGGCGACCGTCTCGCCTGCCATCTGATGTGGCGAAACGACTAGCGAGGCGCCTGCGCGGCGAAGCTTCTGCCCGGCGCTGTCGGACTCCGCCCGGCTGATGATGGTCACTTCGGGATTGAGGTCGCGTGCCGAGACCGTGATGAACATATTCTCGGCGTCGGACGTTACCGCGCAAACCACGCCGCGAGCACGCTGTACGCCGGCACGAATGAGCGTGGCGTCGTCGCTGGCGTCGCCTTCGACGACCAACCGGCCATCCTCCATTGCCGCAGCGGCGCCCTCCTCAGTGTTTTCAATCACGACACAGTCGAGGCCACCTTGGCGTACCTCGCGGCAGATCGTTTGTCCGACTCGGCCGTAGCCACAAACAATGATGTGGCCTTCGCAGTTGGCAATGTCGCGTTTCATTTTTCTTCTCCGTGCGGCATCGGAATCGGCGGCGATGCGAACCAACGTGGTGAGCGAGTAAGTAAAGACGCCGAATCCAGAGACCATCAGGAAGGCGGCAAACGCCTGGCCGTTACGGCACAGCCCGTAGTCGCCGTAGCCAACGGTGGTGATGGTGACAATCGTGAAATAGAAGCAGTCCCAGAGCGACCAAGTCTCTTCAATCAGATGAAAGCCAAGCGTCCCCACCAGCACGACGCCGAAAAGTAGTAGTGCGCAGCGGAACATCGCCCGCAGCTCGGCGTAGTCGGCACTGGTTGTATTAAGGGAGATCATCCGGCTCGTCCGCGTGGCGACGCTAGGGATTACAACTCCCAAACGTAGCTCAAAGCGACGTTACCGGCGCACAGAGAGTGCGTAGAGAGCGCTAGAGGGGCGGTACGTTTTTGATGGTTGGCGGCCGAATAATCAGACGAACCGTTACAAGCAGCTGTCAGATCACTCTGCGATAGCTGCTTCGCCGGCCGAGGGGGAGGTGATCGTTACTTCCCCCGTGGCGGCCCATTCCAAGCTTCGCACCAACAGCTGCTGAAAGTGGGGGTTGGCGATCGACCGGGTGTCGTGCCCCAGCACAAGATTGACGCCACGGCCTTCGCCTAGTCGGGTGGTCAT
>JBCDCL010000398.1:0-3607 GCA_039182175.1 Planctomycetota bacterium | reverse complement strand
CCTCGACGTAGGGCCCACCCGTATCGGGGGCGATTTTGGTGACGTTGCTGGTGTGGCTGCCGCTGACCAGTTGGCTTAGCACCAACGGGGTCGAACCGACGAGCGATACGGTGTGGATGGTATGACGCGTGCCCATGCTCATTGCTCCTAAGCAGCAGCAGCCGGTTGGCCGCCGAAGATGACCCGCGACTTCTTCTCGCCAGACAGCCGAAGTCGGTTGCGGATATGGTTGGTAAGGAAGAACCGCAAGCTGGCGAGCTCCTCGGGACGTACGCGGCGGATCTCTTCATTCATCCGCACGGGACTGCCAGGCCGACGCAGGTTGAACTTTCGCGGCAACCGGACGACGACCTTGTCGCGGGTCGCGCTAATGTTCTCGCGCGTGAGGGCTTCGCGCCGGGTTTCGCCGCTAAACTCCAGAGCTCGGGTATGCCCGAGGAACGCCAGCTTGCGTCCGGTGTAAGACTTGGGGGCGGGATAGCCGCCTCGCCGCTCGCCCGCTCGCGGGGTGTAGTTGTAGCGCTGCTTGGCGCCGCGGGCCCACTTGAGCGGCAGGAACTGCTGTCGCCAGCGCCGCCCGGTGAGGTACCAGGCTTCTTTGAGGATCGCATTGACCTCGCTGCGGCTGAGGGCTTCGACGCCCGACAGGCGGAACTCGAATCCGTAGATCACTGGGCATCCCTCCCCCAGGCAATCAGAAGGCTGGCGCCGACGCGGCGGCCCTCGGTCGGCCAGTCGTCCGAGTGATTCCAGCCAGGCCCTGCCTCGACCTCGATCGAATTGATTTGCGGTCCGCCATGCGTGTCGAAGTACGCGACGAGCTGCTCCATCAGATCGCCTACGTCGTTCTTGAACGTACGCTCAAGCTCGAGCGGCTCCTCGGCTTCTGCCGCCGCGTTTTCGGTAACCAGGTGTTCGATGAAGAGAATCGCCTGGCCGCTGGCGATCAGTTGCCGCGTTCGCACCCGGGCGAGGCGGTAAGGCTGCTCGCTCGTGCTGTAAACCATGGCATAGGTGCCAGTGGCCAGAATCTCATCTTCGGAGAGAGCTTCGCCATCGATCGGCTCGCCCACCTTCTCGCCGAACACGTGCCGCGCAGCCGCCTCGGCAGTCGTCACGCGACAGAGAGAACGCCAGGCGTCGAGCTGCGGCAAAGCAGCCCCGATATCGGCTTCGGCTTCTGTCCAGCAGTTGGTTGGCGCCGCGACGGCCATCGGCTAGTTCCTCCGGCTTTCGGCGCCCTGGCGTTGCTGCCGGTTGAGCAGCGGCCGATCGAGGTGGACCACGACGCCGGTCGTGCCAGCAAGCTCGACGCGGTGCACAGAGAAGGGACGCTCGCCGTAGCACTTGACGACGATAGCTCGCTGCAAGAAGACGTCCTCGGGACTGACCCCGTTGAGAACGATGCGCGTCGACTCCATTCGCCGGACCTTCTCAGTCCGACCAAACGGATCGGCACGTTCGACGACTTCGATGCCACCAACGATGGCCGGCAATGCCTTTTCTGGCCCGTCGTCTGCGTAGCGTACGATGTCGGCGTCGCTGAGCGTCTCATGGACGAGCTCAGCCGCATCGGCCATCAGCTCGTCGTGAATGCTCATGCGGGGTAAGTCCTACGAATCTCCGGAAGAAGGACGGCGTTAGCTCGCCTCGCCTTCGGTCGTTTTGTCGTCGTCTTTTGGTGGGGTGGCGGGCGTCTTGGGACCGTTCTTATTGCCCTCGGCCTTCTTCTTGGCCGCCGCCTTCGGCGTCTTCTTGGCCGGCGCCTTCGGCTCGTGGCACTCGCCACAAACGCTGGTCCGCATGCCGTCGATCAGGAAGTTGGGGTCGAACGGTTCCTCGGTCGTGATCGTGCCGACCTTAGCGCCTGCTGGGAATTGCTTGCCGCCGATCTTCATCGGCCGGCGTAGCTCTACGTTGATGGTTTTGGGCATTACCGCCTCTTGATTGTTTGAAAACAGCTTGACTCGCCGGAGGATACTCAGGGCCGGCGAGCCAAGCCGGCGTAGTTTTGCTCTACTCGAAACCGATCTTGCGAGTGGCCTAGGTGGTGATGTTGCTCAGCAGGTGGCCACACTCGCTGTAAACGTCGTTCTCGTCGGTTTGATGCCGGACGCGGACTACGTCGCCGCGGACGCCCTCTTCGCGATAGATCTCAACGCGTCCGTCGACCTGCGAACCATCGCCGACGTAGTGGAAGGTGCGACCAACGCAAGGCTGCTGGATATCGTTGTCGGTCGCCACTACGCCGACCCAGGCGTACTCGTCGCTCCAGATCTGCGAGAAGATTGCCGACTGACCCTTCTGAGCACTGTTGCGAGTTCCGCCAGCGACCAACACCTGGTCAAGGTCAAACAGCGAAGCGAGCACCATTGGATTGATCTGGCTCGCTTTGACGTCGGTGAAGCCCTGGTACTTGATCCGCTCGAGGATCGAAGCGCAGTTGCGAAGGTTGCGGAATACCTTCTTATTGATGACCAAGGCGTTCGGCCACATGCCGCACTGTTCGAAAACAGCTTGCACCGCTGCTTCGATATCGGTGATCGGGTCGGCGTTGTCGGCATCGTCCCATTCGTTGACGACCGCGGTCGTCTGATTGGTATACGTTGTGGAATTGAAAACCTTGTCCGCGACACGCTTCTCAGCCCCGCGCATGACCTTGTCCATCGCTCGCCGCGTCGCGATGAGCTCCAGATCAAAATAGTTGGCGTAGATGTTCGACTCGGCGTCGTCGATGATCTGTTCTTTGCCATACTCCTTGCACGAGAAGTCCCTGTCGGTGAACTCGAAGTCGTCGCGGTTGTAGCCCGACTTCGGTACGCGACGTAGATCGGAGTCGCGGAGCATTTCCTCGACAGGGATGACGCCATAGGTGTCGCTCTTCGTGGCGACATCCATCACGGGGAAGACCTTCTGGCCAACGAAGCCACCGCGATCGGCTTCGAGGTCGAACTCTTCGAGCGAAGCCCCAAGGTCAGGGCGCAGAGTAGCGAGAGACTTGTTCGGGCTGGGCATGGGCTCGGCTTCCTCGTCGGGAAAGGACAGGGGGCACGCGCGGCGACTCCGCGCGGCCCCCTACCGAGCCAGCGATCAGTGGTAGGTTGATCTCGACGGGTAGCTACTCCCGACTCTCAACCTCGGAGCGGCGGCCGCGTGGCAATCGCCGCGCGGCCCCCGTAGTCAAAAATTCCTGGTTAGTGGTTGGTGGTTAGCTGTTGGCGGCGCCGATGAAGTGCAGCGGCACAGCCTCGACAACGTCGCCTTCGGCCGTAGCCGCTTCCAGAGCTTTCAGCTCGGGGAAGCTCGTGGCGGCCGCGGTGTCTTGGTACTTGCCATCGGCTTCGGTGTGCAGCGTGGTGCCGAAGGCAAACGCTTCTTGGGCAATCACCTGCACCGTGGCGACTTTGTGCAGCCAGCAGAAGGCGACTTCGTCGCCCGCAGAGAAGTCCGCGTTCTGGGCAATGCCATCGGTCCGATCCGCCAGACCCGCCAGGGCTACCGTGAATCAGCCGTTGGCGTCTTTGCCCGTGATTTTGATCCGGGCATATTTGGGGATTGCGCCCGCGGCAATGCCGGGTGCGACCGAGCTATCGCGATACTGACTCAT
>JBCDCL010000397.1:0-3612 GCA_039182175.1 Planctomycetota bacterium | reverse complement strand
GGGTTTGGTGATGAGCCAGCATGGTCTGATCAACTGGGCCGACGACGACAAAGAGTGTTACGACCTGACGCTGTCGCTGATCAATCGGGCGGCCGAGTTCATCGAAGAGCGAGATAAGGGGGACCAAACGTTTGGCGGCGCCAAGTACCAGCCGCTTGATGACGACGCTCGCGATGCCCTGCTAGTGGAGCTGTTGCCCTGGCTACGTGGTCAGGTTTCGCAGCAGAAGAAGTTCATCGGCACTGTGCAAAGCGACGCGACAATCCAGCGATTCGTCAACTCGCACAATGCCGAGCGTTTGGCGGAACTCGGTACAAGTTGCCCCGACCACTTCTTGCGGACCAAGATCAAGCCGCTGTACGTCGACTGGAATCCGCAGGCAGAGGACATCGAAAGTCTGCGGGCCAAACTCACCAGCGGATTGGACCAGTACCGCGAAGACTATCGTGCCTATTACGAGCGCTGCAAGCACGACAATTCGCCGGCGATGCGCGACCCGAATCCGACGGTGATCTTGATTCCTGGCGTCGGCATGATCGCTTGGGGAAAGAACAAGAGCGAATCGCGTGTCACGGCGGAGTTTTACAACTGTGCGGTCGAGGTGATGCGTGGCGCCGAGGCGATGGACGAGTACATCGCCCTGCCCCAGCAAGAAGCCTTTGACATTGAGTATTGGTTGCTCGAAGAAGCCAAGCTAAAGCGGATGCCTGCCGAGAAGGAGATGGCGCGGGGCATTGCGGTTGTCGTTGGCGCCGGAGCAGGCATTGGCAAAGAGGTTGCCCATCGGCTAGCGAAGGAGGGCGCTCACGTCGTGTGCGCCGACCTGAACGCCGACGCAGCCCAAGCCACCGCGGACGAATTGACTGCTATCTACGGTCAGGGCATCGGCGTCGCAGGCACCGGCATCTCCGGCTGCGGCCCAGCGGTTGGCTCGGCGGTGAACATTACCGACCGGGAGTCGATCAAGGAATTACTGAAGCAGACGATTTTGGCCTACGGTGGCATCGATCATCTGATCGTCACTGCCGGCGTCTTCCTGCCGCCAAGTCGCGAGGGCGAGCTGACTACCGAAGCTTGGAAGCTCACCTTCGATGTTAACGTACTTGGCAGCTACAACATGGCGACCGAGGCAAATAAGGTATTCCAAAGCCAGAATCTGCCGGGGTCGGTCGTGCTGACCACCAGCGTCAACGCCGTGGTTTCCAAAAAGGGCTCGGTCGCTTACGACACCTCGAAGGCGGCCGCCAACCACCTAGTTCGCGAACTTGCCATCGAGATGGCGCCCACCGTCCGCGTCAACGCCGTGGCGCCCGCCACGGTCGTTGCAGGCTCCACGATGTTCCCCCGCGACCGCGTGATCGCTTCGCTGACCAAGTACGAGATTCCCTTCAAGGAAAACGAATCGGACGACTCGCTGCGTGATAAGCTGGCGGAGTTCTACGCTCAGCGGACCCTCACGAAGCAGCCGATCACGCCAGCCGACCAAGCCGAGGCTGCCTACTTCCTCGCGTCGAGCCAATCGAGCAAAACGACTGGGCAGATTATCAGCGTCGACGGTGGTTTGCACGAAGCCTTCCTGCGGTAGAATCGCGACTCGTCCTTTTCTGATCGTCTCCTAACTGTCGGTCCCGCGAACGCGACGCACCGGACATGCACACGGCTCACCTCGCCATCGACTTGGGCGCCAGTTCGGGCCGTGCGATCGTTGGCGTGCTCACGGGTGACGAGCCAAAGCTGCTGTTGGAGGAAGTGCATCGCTTTGAGCACTTCGGTAGCCCCACGCCTGTTGGTCCGGTATGGGATCTGACGGGAATCTGGCGCCACATCCTCACCGGGGTGAGCAAAGCGGCGACGTGGTGCCGCGACGAGGGTTACGAACTGAAGAGCGTCGGCGTCGACACCTGGGCGGTCGACTGGGTAGTAGTAGGCCCGGGTGGCGAATTGCTGGGGCTGCCCCACTGCTATCGCGATCCGCAAAACGAAGCCGCGTGCGAGCGGGTGATCGAACGCCTCGGCGGTTTTGGCTCTCTTTACAAGCGAACGGGCATCCAGCGGTTGCCGTTCAATACGCTATTTCAGTTGGAAGCTCGCCACGCCGCTGAGCCACGGTTGTTCGATGCCGCCAGCCGCCTGCTGATGCTGCCCGACCTGCTGCACTATTGGCTATCAGGCGAGCAGGCGACCGAGCGATCAAACGCCTCGTCCAGCAGCATGCTCGATGTCCACACGGGCGATTGGGATTTCGAACTGCTAAAGAAGCTTGGCCTACCGACCGATATCCTGGGGCCGATCGTCGAGCCGGGAACTGACCTCGGCGCGGTGCGTGCTGACGTAGCGGCAGAGACGGGCGTCGACGCCGCGCTGCGAGTGGTGGCGCCTGCGACGCACGACACCGCGTCGGCGGTCGCGGCGGCGCCGGCGACTGGCGATACGACTTGGGCCTACTTGTCGAGCGGTACTTGGTCGCTGCTCGGCGCCGAAATACGCGAGCCCATCCTAACCGATGCAGCCCAGCAGGCGCCCTTCACGCACGAGCGTGGCGTAGAAGGCACGATCCGATTCTTAAAAAACATTGCTGGTCTCTGGCTCGTGCAAGAGCTGCGGCGTGAACTGGCCTCGCAAGCGAACAACCAGGGCGCCGGGGCGCCGACGTTCGGCCAGTTGGTGGAAGAAGCTCAGGCTGCCGCACCGTTCCGAACGCTGGTTAATCCGAATCAGCCCGACTTTGCCACGCCCGGCGATATGATCGGCAAGCTCCGCCGCTTCGCCCGCGACACCGATCAGCCCGAGCCAGAGACGACCGGCCAACTGGTCCGCTGTTGTTTGGAAAGTCTTGCATTGAGTTACCGTGATACGCTCGATCGGATGGAGCCGATCCTAGGTCATTCCGTCGAGAGCCTTCACATGGTCGGCGGCGGGACTCAGAATCGATTGCTCAACCAATTAACTGCGTCGGCAGTCGGCCGGACTACTACTAGCGGCCCCGTTGAAGCGACGGCGATTGGTAACGTGCTGGTGCAAGCGATCGGCTGCGGCACGCTCGCCGACTTGGCAGAGGTGCGGAGCGTAGTGCGTCGGTCCTTCGAGATCGAAACGGTCGACCCCGGCCCACCAACGCCACCAGAAGCGTACGAGCGTTTCGCCACGCTGCTAACGAGCTAGCGAGTTCATTCCCGATTCTCTTCTATCCACGAGCAACGACGATGGCGTCTATCGAGCAAGCTTACAAGATCGCAAGCGAACAGTATGCCGAGCTTGGCGTCGACACGGAGAAAGCGATGCAGTCGCTGGAGTCGGTTGCCGTGTCACTGCATTGCTGGCAGGGCGATGACGTCGGCGGCTTCGAGTCGAGTGGCGAAGAGCTTAGCGGCGGGATCGCCGTCACCGGCGCCTATCCGGGCAAAGCTCGCACTCCGGATGAACTGCGAACCGACCTCGAGATGGCCTACTCGCTGCTGCCCGGCAAGCACCGGCTTAACCTGCACGCCTTCTACGCCGAGATGGGCGATACGCCGGTCGAACGTAGCGAATTAGGCCCGGAGCACTTTCGCTCGTGGATCGATTGGGCCAAGTCGCAGCAGTTGGGCATGGACTTTAATCCAACGTTCTTCG
>JBCDCL010000396.1:0-3616 GCA_039182175.1 Planctomycetota bacterium | reverse complement strand
CGCATGGCGCCGGCGACCAACTCGTCGTCTGCTGGCCGTTCGAGCGCCCATTCGTCGATCGTTTTGTATCCTTCGGCCACGTAGCGGGCATGCGGATTTTGGCTGTTCCGGTCGTGGCACACGATCGACAAAAAGACCGCGATCACCAGCAGCAAGAGATTGCGACGAGACATACTGCAATTATAACGGCCGGCGAGCGGAGCCGGCGTAGGATTTGACGCAGGTTTATTGCCGCCGAAGCTTCTGCAGCTTCGCCCGCAATGCAGCATTCGATGGCGAGAGGGGCTCCGGCGGAGGCGAATGGGGCGTCGTCACCACGGGCTCTGCTTGCCCCGGCTGGCCGGCCCCGTCTTGATCGCCCGTCGATGCATGGCCGGTCGATGCAGGGCCGGCGGTCGATGCATGGCCGTTTGCCGATGAGGCGTAGTCGCCACTCAACTGACCTTCCGACACCTGGCCATTCGACGCCACTTCGGCATCGTCACTAACCGGAGTCGGCTCGGCGGGTGCTGGGGTTTCTGCTTTCGGAGTAACGGGTGTAGCAGTTTGCGGTGCGGCAGCGGGCGTGTCATCCAAAGGCTTTGCAGGTGTGCCCGAGGGGGCGAAGAATCGGCCGAGCGGGCCACATAAAATCGCCGGCAGCATCACCAAGTCGCCCACCAATGCGGCGCCCAGCATGGTGATCATCAAGTAGCCAAACTCTTGGGTCGGCGTAAACGAACTGGTAGCGAAGACCGCGAGCCCCAGGCCGGCGATAAGCGTCGTTTGCGTCATCGCAATCGCACAGTGGTCGAATGCCAGGAGCGTGGCGCTCCGCCGGTCGAGCCCGCGAACGATGCCGCGGCGGAACCAAGTGAGGAAGTGAATCGTATCGTCGACCGCTACGCCGAGCGCAACGCTGGCGGTCATCATGATGCCGATGTCGACCTTGATGCCAAGCCAACCGAGCGAGCCGAAGACCGAGACGATTGGAAAGACGTTCGGAATCATCGACACGAGTCCGCCGCCGGGGCTGCGGAGGACGACGATCATCACGCCGGCGATCAGGATCGTCGCCATGCCGATGCTGTGCGTGAGGCTGGTGAGCAACTCACGCTGCGTCTTGTACACCAACGGCACGATGCCGGTGTAGACCGCGTCGAGCGATGCCGCTGGTTGCAGGGCAGCATTGGCCTCGGCTCGCATGGGAGCCGTGTCGGCGCCTCGCTCGTCGAGCGACACCAGCGTTACCTCGTCCGTGGCGAACGGCTTGACCGCTTCGGTCGCTAGCTTGGAGACCGTCACCACCGCGTCGAGGCTGGCCAGAGTCTTTTTGTAACTCGCCGAATTGTCGCCGGCAGCCCGCAGCTTGGCAGCATTGATCGGAAAGAGCTTGCCCCCTTTCCACGCGACACCACTTTCGCGCAACAGATCGATCATCATCGCATCGTCCGACGCTTCGGGCGGCGTGGTCAAACCACTGGCGGCGTCGAACACCAAAGCAACTCGCGAACCAACGAGCGACTTCTCTTGCTCATTGAGCTTGCGGACTAGCTCGTCCCTGAGGCGGTAGAGATCGAGCACCGGCTCGACCTCGTGCTGCAGGTTGACGACGAAATCGCCATAGTCGACGCCGACGCCGTTGCCGCTGCCGTCGCTCAGGGCGGCGACGCGGGCACTGATTCGCCATAGTTCGCGTGGCTTGTCGGTTGTGTCGCTAGCCGTTGTCGAGACCTCTTTCTCGGCGTCCCAATGCTCGGTCGCCAAGTACTCGGCAAGCGCTCCGCGGCTCTCTTCGAGGGCTTCGCTAATTGTGTAGTCGGTGGCGCGACGCTCCATGGCGGTGCTCGACTGCCGCTCGGCAGGGCCGAACGTGGCGGCCGACATGGCACGGCTCACCGGACCCAGGGCTTCGATCCGCTGCTGCACACGCTCGACCATCTTGAGCCGCTCGTACATCGTCATGCGGTACTGCGGGCCATCGTCGGACCGTTCGTTGGGCGAGCGGAGCTGGTCGTCGGTCAGCGCGATCACCACTTCCATCGGCACCAGGTTGCCCAGGTTCTCCTCGAACCACGCATAGTCGTGGATCAACTTGGTGCTTGGGTCGAGCAGCTTGAGAAGGCGAACCTCGGTATCGGTCTTGGTCAGTCCGTAGGCGAAGAAGGCCATCGCCGTCAGGCAAACCGTCGTGACGATGCCGTACCGCTGCGTGACGAAGGCAGCATGGGCGGCGGCCCAGCCAGGCAGTGGCGATTGGCACCGCTTGCGTTTGGGTTTCTTGCCCCCCTTTTTCGGGTCGTCTCCGGGCAGCTTGGGCGGGAACAGGTGCAAACAGACTGGCAGGATCGCCAGCAGCACCAGGACGGTCGCCATCACGCCAGCGGCCGAGAAGATGCCGAACTTTTTGATCGGGATGATCTGGCTGGCGCCCAGCGAACCGAGGCCGACCGCCGTAGTTAGGGCGGCCAACGCACAGGGCCCCCAACCGATTCGCACCCCCCGCTCAGCGGCGCCAACGATGCCGCGGGCGTCGCGTTCGTCGCGATAGTAATTGACGATGTGAATGGCGCCTGAGAGTCCCAGCACGTAAACTACGGCCGGCATCGACATCAAGATGGCGTCGACGGTGCCGAGATGCCTGGCATCGAGCCCCAAGCCGTTGACTTCGAAGACGCCATACCAATAGACAATCGCCAAGCTCACGCCGGCGCTAATGCCAGAGACGCTAAACACGAACCAAGTGAGCCGCAGGCTGCGGAAGCACCAGAACGAGAGGGCGAACCCTACCAAGCCCGAAAAGCCTGCCAGGCGAATCAGCGTCTTCTCGCCTTCGATGTCGATCGTCACGTTGTCGACCGGTGGACCGCCGAGGTGGACCTCTTCAGCCGTCACGCCAACCTCTTGCACGACAACGTCGCTTATCTGTTCGATGGCCCGCCGCATTCGGGCATTATTGTCCGTGACGTAGGGCCGCATGTACGCGACCAGACAAGTGGTCCGCGTCAGGTCGGACAGGGTTTGCCGTTCGTCGCTCGTCAGCTCTTCGTTGTCGGTGAACGCTGCCGGCTCTTGCTGTGGCGGGCCAACCAACGCGCCCTCGACGCGGCGGATCGCAGCAGAGCGGCTCAGGTTCGATGGCTCGACCGTGAGCGATGCGACTTGCTCTGGCCCGCTGAGGATGCGTGAGTAGACCAGATCGCCCCGCTTGTCTCGCTGCTTGCGTAGCGCTTCGACAACGCGACTAATCGATTCTTCTTCGGCCAGCGTGCAGCCTTCCCAACTTACCAGCACAAACTTGGCGCCGATAAAGTGTTTGGCGAACCAACGCAGGTCAGTCGACTCGGGATAATTGTTCGGCAGCCAGTCTTCGGCCTTGTTGACGTTGCTCTCGATCGCCTTGCGAACGCCACGCGGGACAAAGCCCAGCATGAAGATCGTCGCCATCGCGATCAGTAGCCAGTTGGAGAGGCCCCAACGCTTGCGATCTAAGAACGACGGGGGCGGCCCCGAGGGCGGCTGGGAATCAGGCGGCGGTGTGGCTGACGACGACACGTGCGATAGGGCGGGGTCCGAGTCGTAGGACCGAGTAGGCGGGGACGGTCTAAGGGCTCCGCCCTACGCTGGTATTCGATCG
>JBCDCL010000395.1:0-3620 GCA_039182175.1 Planctomycetota bacterium | reverse complement strand
TTCGCTGTCGTAGAAAGCCGTAATCGCCGAGTGCGTGCGTGGATTGCACTCGATCCCGTACAGCCGGCCGTCATCAGAAGCTTGGGTCAAGTCTTATGTCGGTGCATTGAAACTCACTGGTCAGGTCTCTTTCGACTTCATTCGCGCTTCCGATGACGGCCGGCTGTACGGGATCGAGTGCAATCCACGCACGCACTCGGCGATTACGGCTTTCTACGACAGCGAACAAGCCTTATCGCGTGCCTACCTCGCCGGCGGCGGTGCGGTGCTAACACCCCCGGATACGAGCCGCGCGACTTACTGGCTCTATCACGAGCTATGGCGACTGATCACGTCGGTCGGAACTCCACGCAAACTGGTACGCGGTTTGCAAACGATCTTTGGGGGTAAAGAAGCAGTCTTTAGATGGACCGATCCGCTCCCCTTCCTAATGATCAACCAATACCAAATCGGTCGACTGCTACTCGACGACTTGCGTACCGGCAAAGGTTGGGTGCGGATCGATTTTAACATCGGCAAGCTCGTTCAGGCGGCGGGAGATTGAGATGATGGATTACTCGCCAGCGCCGCTGTTGCACTTGGTTGGCTCGCTAGAGAGCGGCTTCTTTGCAGACCTGTCGGCGGTCTATGCCAAAGACTGCATTGCAGCCGAAGTCGGCTGCGGCAACACCGATCAGTTGATGGCCCTCGCCAAGCCAAATGGAATCTGGCTGCTGTTCGACTCGGTCGAAGATTGGCGTGAAGAGAGAGCGCAGCCAGCCGACGAAGCAGGCCTACAGCGGTGGATGGCAAGTAATTCGGAGCATGTCGTTCTGCCCCACATGTTTTGCTACGACGGCATGACGCGATGCCGGCAGCTGGCCCTGAATGCCGGCTTAACCATGGTAGGAAACCTGCCAACGACGATGGCCACCGCAGCCAACAAGTGGCACACACGTGAAGCGGTACAAGACTCCGGCGTCTCTATCCCTGAAGCTGAATTATTGACCGTCGGTGACAAGCCGACGCAACTGCCGCCCTACGTCGTGAAGCCAGTCGACGCAGACAACTCTGTCGGTGTGAGCCTCGTTCGCACAGAAGAAGAGACAGATTCGGCACTTTCCAAAGCATTCGCCGAAAGTCAGTCGGTCGTCGCTGAACGCTACATTCCACTAGGACGCGAAGTACGCTGCGGAGTCATCGAGCGCGAAAGCGAGCCAACGCCCACCGCTCTACAAGAATACGACGTCGATGAGCAGTCGTGCCCGATCAGGCCGACAGAATCCAAGCTAGTCCGCGACGAATCGGGTCAGCTCGATTTGGCGTCGAAGAAATCTCGGACTTCGTGGATCATCGCAGAAGATGATCCTATCAGTAGTGCAGTTCAGGCAGCCGCGATCCGTTGTCATGAAGCACTAGGCTGTCGCCACTACAGCTTGTTTGACTTTCGCGTCGATCCAACGGGGAAACCTTGGCTGCTAGAAGCGGGGCTCTATTGCTCATTCGCGTCGAACAGCGTGTTGGTCGCAATGGCGGAAGCTACTGGTATTCCACGTGCAGAATTCCTGCGTGAGATGGTGCGCCTCGCTACGCAAAACTCAGATCTTCAACTCCTTCAATCAACTGGTACTTGTAACCCTGGGCTCCGCCCGTAACCTAGGAAAACAAAATGAAAGCTCTTCTACTTGGCTCAATTGGCGTGCTAACCGATACATCTGAATTGCAGCGGAGAAGTTACAACCGGGCGTTCGCTACTCACGGGGTGCCGGTCGAATGGTCGCGTCAGGAGTATCGCGAGCTTCTCAAGAAGAGCGGTGGGCGGGAGCGTGTGAAGCGTGCCTTGGAAGCGACCGGCAGTGATGCAAGCGCGTCGGCCATCCACGCTACGAAGACTTCGCTCCATCACCAGATGCTGCGAATGACAAGCTCTGGTTGTCGCGAAGGCGTCGCTCAAACGGTGCGGGCGGCATGCCGGGAGGGAATTTCCGTTGGGTTCGTCACAACGACGTCTCGCGAAAATGTCGACGCCGTGTTGGCATCTGTGCAAGCGAATCTGCCGCAGGACTGTTTCGATATCGTTTTGGACCTCAGCTCGGTATCTTCGCCGAAGCCTAGCCCCGAGGTTTACCAACTCGCCGCTGCCCAACTCGGCGTCGAACCGTGGGAGTGCGTAGCCGTCGAGGACAACGTGGACGGCGTCAGGTCAGCAGTCGCTGCGGGCATGCAGTGCTTTGCATTCCCAGGCGAGAACAACGCCGGTCACGATTTCAGCATCGCTGTCGACGTTCTCACGTCGCTCGACCTCTCGAAACTAAAGTCGCCGGCGACCGAGCTTGCTACCTAATAATGGTGTAGCGGCGTCGATTGGCGTCAGTCATGGACTATTCAATCTACCGATCTGCGCAGACCGCGTGCTCCGATTATCTCCCTACTTCTTAAAAGCGACGATTTGATGCTTAATACACTTGATGCCTCGCCGTCTGCAGAGACGAGTTCGTTCATTCCCGACGTTCCGGCCCGGGGCCTCGTGAGGCTGTTGCGTCGGTTCCTGTGGTCGTTCTTCGACGCCGATGAGATCGCCGCCCCCGCCGAAGTGACGGAGGATTTGCTTAGTCGGTTGCAATCCGTCGAGACGCTCCCGCCACTGGCTTCACAACTAGCAAGCCAACCGGCCTTTGCGGTTGGCCTCGGCGAAGGCGTCCGAGACGTAGGCTCGATCGCACAACTGAGACAACTACGGTGTTTCCTCAGCCTACCGTTGGGCGAAGCGCTACGCTGTTTCGCAACGCTTGCTCGCAGCCTATCGCCACATACCAGCGTGGCATGGGAGAAGTTTGCTGTTTCGGTTTGGAATTCTGATTACCGACACTGGAAAGTCTACCAACTGCTCGAGGATGGACCGCTCGCCGAGCGGTATCGCGAGCAGCGGGCGACGCTTGAGAAGTCGACTCCGCACGCTGTCTATCCCACCTCGCCCTACCGTGAGAGTGAGGGCAGCGTCAAAGCATCGAAGAACTTCGACGTCGTGGATGCGGTAATGACTCTGCGTGTCGCCACCACAATCAAAGTGCTCGACGACGTTCTCAATCCAAACGACAGCACCCTCGCCGAGGTCTATGCACCTCTCGGCCGATGTGTTTGCCTGATCGACACCAATGTGGACGAGCACCACGGGCGCCGGCTGGAGCGTTACTGCAAGTCGCACGGCATCGCACTCGATAAGCTTGTCTATCGAGCGATGGAAGTCGACAAAGGCATCGCCTCGGTGGAGCGAATGCTCGGCGATTTTAAGCGTCTCGGCGTGGCACGTCACGAGCCGGTGCTCGTGTTTGGTGGCGGCGTCCTGGCGGATACGGGCGGCCTAGCTTGCTCGCTTTACCATCGCGGCACGCCCTATGTGATGCTCTCGTCGTCATTAGTCGCCGGCGTTGATGCGGGGCCGTCACCGCGAACCTGCTGCGATGGGTTCGGCTACAAGAACCTATTTGGAGCGTATCATCCGCCAACGCTGGCGATCACGGATCGCACGCTTTTCGAAAGTCTTCGCCCTGGCTGGCTACGGCATGGCTTTGCCGAGATCATCAAGATGGCCACGGTGAAAGATGCGGTCTTGTTCGAGCAGCTTGAACTCGGCGGACCCG
>JBCDCL010000394.1:0-3631 GCA_039182175.1 Planctomycetota bacterium | reverse complement strand
TCTTTGGCGCCCGACCACGAAGGAGTCATCACCACGAATGACGGCAGGTTGTCGTTGGCAGAACCGAGTCCGTAGCTAAGCCACGAACCCAAGCTCGCCCGTCCCGGGAGTTGGTTGCCGGTGCAGATGTAGGTGATCGCCGGGTCGTGGTTGATCGCCTCGGTGTGCATCGACTTGATGATCGCCAAGTCATCCACCATCTTCGCCGTGTGTGGCAGCAGTTCGCTGACCCAGGCGCCACTCTCTCCGTACTGCTTGAAGTCGTAAATCGAGGGAGCAATCGGCAACCGCGACTGCTCCGACGTCATGGTCGTTAGGCGCTGCCCCATGCGGATTGACTCGGGCAGGTCCTGATCGAACTGATCCTTCGTCTTTGGCTTGTAATCGAACATGTCCATCTGGCAGGGCGCCCCGGCCATGAACAGGTAGATTGCTCGCTTGGCGGTCGGTGCGAAGTGGGGCAAGCCGGGCAGGCCGGTCGAACCCGCCATCGCTTGCTCCATGCCGAGCATCGAGCTCAGCGCAGCGGTCCCAAGCCCCAAGGCGCCATGGCCGAAGAAGTGGCGCCGCGTCATGGCGGAAAAATGGTCGCGAATTGGATCGACGGACACAGAATTACTCCTCAAAATTAACCATTCGTCACACGCGCGAACCATGCTAGCGCGCGGCGTCAGTTCCGGCAGACAACTTCATCGAGATTCAGCACCACGTTGGCAAGCAGCGTCCAGGCCGAAAGGCTGGCGGGATCATCTTGGCCGGTGCTGACCTGCCCGAAATCAGCAAGCAACTCGGCGGCGGCATCAGGATTTTGCTCGTAATACTCACGCTGTTCCTGGTAAGCAGCAACCAGTTCGGCCACCTCACCCGCCTCGGGCGGTCGCCCCGTAGCAAGCGAGAACATATGCGCTGCTTTCGCTTTTACCGACGGCCCGCCCTCGACTAGCACGCGATTCGCAAGTGCCTTGGCGGCAACGAAAAACTGCTTCTCGTTGAGCATCATCAAAGCTTGCAGTGGCGTGTTCGTGCGCTCGCGTCGCACCACGCAAGACTCACGCGTCGGTGCGTCGAAAACCGACATCAACGGCGGCGGCGCCGTCCGCTTGTGGAACGTGTAGAGCGAACGCCGAAACAGATCGTCGCGATCCTTGTCGGCGACGAATAAAGCTGTATTGGAACGCGTAAAACCAACCGCCTTCCAAATTCCGGCAGGCTGCGGTGGTCTGACCCCAGGGCCGCCCAGTTTGTTGACTAGCAAACCGCTTACGGCAAGCGACTGGTCCCGCAGCACCTCGGCATCGAGCCGCCCTCGCGAACTGCGGGCTAGCAAGCGATTGCCCGGGTCACGCTGCAACACGGCGGGATCGCAATGCGACGACTGCCGATAGGTGGCGCTCATCACCAAGTCTTTCACGAGCGACTTTACATCCCAGCCCTCGTTGACAAAACGAACACTCAGCTCGTCCAAAAGCTTGGGGTGACTTGGGAACTCTCCCTGCGAGCCAAAGTCCTCGGCCGTCTTTACCAACCCGGCGCCAAAGAACTGCTGCCAAAATCGGTTCACGGTCACACGGGCGGTTAGCGGATGGCTCGGATCAACAAACCAGCGAGCTAGCTCCAAACGGTCCGCAGGCGGCTCGGCGTCCATCGCCAATAGCGTGCTCGGCGGACGCCGCGAGACACGTTCGCCCTGCTTGTCGTAGTCGCCCCGCAATAGAACGAACGCATCGCGAGGCTCCTCTAACTCTTTCCAAACCAAACTGACTGGCACGTTTTCTAGCAGCGTCGCCAGTTGCTCCTCGGCGGTATTCAACTGTTCTCGTTTGGCGACAAGACCGGGATCGGTGGCGATGTTTAGTCGGTAATACTTTTGCAGTTCTTCCGCCTGCTCCTTGGTCCGCTCGTCCGGTGATAGCTTCGCCAGGTCGATCATCGCTCTCGGTAGATCAAGCACTTCGCCAGGTACGCGGAAATAGAAACCCGAATAGTCCTTGTAGTTGGCGAGCTTAAGAATTAAATGATTGATGCCGCGGCGGAGATTGAGCTTTGCGTACTCTTGGTTGGGCGCCGCGGGGCGGACGGTCTCCTTGCGGAGAAGTTCCTCGCCATTGAGCAGCACTTTCATGCCGTCGTTGCTGCCGAGCGACACCTCGACGACTCGGTCGTCAGGGCTACGAATCGTCCGGTAGCAATAGGTGACCGTCGAATGGTGAGCAACGACGGGGATGTACTCGTGAATCAGCCCGTTTTCCCATTCGCCGCGTGTACGCCAGGTGATCTCGGTGCCAAAGCCGGAGTCGTAACTTGCCTGCAAGTCGATCGGCAGTGTCTCTGGCGGAAAGTGATCATCAAGCACTTCATGGCGTTCGCCCGAAAAGCCGCCGGCCAGATTCCATGGGCCAAACTCCAATTCACCTGCCCTGGCATTTACCGACTGGCCATGAGGCATCGGCTCGCTGCGCTCTTTTGAGTCTCCTTCGGCCTTCTGCTTTGCCGCCTCGACGACACGCTGCTCCCAGGCTCGCTGTTCCTGATCGACGGCAGGCCAGTCGCCGTTTAATTGTCCCTTGAGCTGCGTGATCTCCTTTTCAAGATCGGCAATCTGTTGCTCTTGCTCTGGCGTAGTGAGTCGCACGATGGGGGCTGGGTCGGCCAGATTGTCATCCAGTGCCGAGCCGTCCAGACTGTTGAAGTACGCGAACATCGAGTAGAAGTCGGTCATCGTCAGCGGATCGTACTTGTGATCGTGACACCGAGTGCAACCGATGGTTAGCCCCATGAAGACAGTGCTAACCGTCTCGACACGGTCGATTACGTTCCGCACATAGACTTCTTCATAAATCGAGCCGCCCTCGTTCGTGGTGACGTTGCACCGATTGAAGCCTGACGCGATCAACTGATCGCGAGTCGGGTCGGGCAACAGGTCGCCAGCCAGTTGCTCAATGGCGAATTGATCGAAGGGCATGTTCTTGTTGAACGCCTCGACGACGTAGTCCCGGTAGGGCCACATTTCGCGATAATTGTCGAAGTGCAACCCGTGCGTGTCACCATACCGCGCGGCGTCGAGCCAGAAGCGGGCCATGTGTTCGCCGTAGCGTGGTGACGCTAAAAGCCGATCAACCAAGTTCTCGTAGGCCTTGGGAGAATCGTCCGCCATAAAAGCTTCGATCTCTTCGAGCGTCGGCGGCAAGCCGGTTAGGTCGAGCGTCACGCGGCGGATTAAAGTTCGTTTGTCGGCTTCGCGGGATGGCGACAGACCTTCTTCTTCGAGCCGTGCGAGAATGAACCGATCGACATCGTTGCGAGGCCAATCCTTCTGCTCCACCGCCGGCGGCGTGTGCGACTTGGGCGGCGTGAAGGACCACCACTGCTGCCAGTCGGCGCCTTTGGCGATCCACTGCCGGATGGCGGCAATTTCTTCTTCAGTCAGAGACTTGTTCGTCTCTGGTGGCGGCATCTGTTCATATTCGTCGTCCGACAGGATACGACGTAGCATCTCGCTGGAGTCCGGATCGCCAGGCACGATGGGATGCTCGCCGGAATCTGCTTCACTGGTCGCACTCTCCCGCTTGTCGAACCGAAAGCCGCCTTCGCGTGAGCTATCGTCCGGACCGTGGCATGCGAAGCATTTGTC
>JBCDCL010000393.1:0-3634 GCA_039182175.1 Planctomycetota bacterium | reverse complement strand
AGCCGTGCTGTCGGCTTCTCCAATTTATGATTGACAAGCGTACACGGTCAAGAGCGTATGTACAGTAGTCGGACGATTTGGCTAGCCTGCTTCATTCTGGCGGCGGTATTTTGCAATTCGCCAGTGCTTGCCCAAGTTGCCGCGCCGCCGGCGAAACCTGCCGAAACAGCCAAATCGGCGCCAAAGCAAAACGCCGCTGCCGCCCAGTCTAGCGTCCCTTGGGATGACGAAATCGAACGGATTGCGTCTCAACGGACACCACGCGGAGTCGACGACCTGCGGCGGATTCAGCAACAAGTGCAAGCCGTAGTGCAGCATGCCCGGCCTGCGGTGGTCGCCGTGCAGATGGGCGATTCGGTCGGGAGCGGCGTAATCGTCAATGCTGAGGGCTTGGTCCTCACCGCCGGCCACGTAGCGATGAAGCCCAACCGCCCCGTCCGCTTCCTCTTCCCCGATGGCAGTCGTGCCCGCGGTGTGACGCTGGGGCTCAACCAGTCGATCGACAGCGGGATGATGAAGATCACTGACGAAGGGCCCTGGCCGTTCGTCAAAGTCGCTAAGTCGAACACCTTGAACACTGGCGACTGGGTGATCGGCCTGGGGCAACCCAACGGCTACTTTCGCGACCGGGCGCCACCCGTCCGACTCGGCCGCGTGCTCTACCAAGACGACGACGTGGTGAATAGCGATGTCACGCTTGTCGGCGGCGACTCGGGCGGCCCGCTGTTGAACCTTCGCGGCGAGGTCGTCGGCATCCATAGCCGCATCGGCAGGCGGATCACCAGCAACTTCCACGTGCCGATCTCGACTTACGAACTGACTTGGGATCGCCTTCTGGCTGCGGAGATGTGGGGCAATGGCATCGCCGAGCGTGAGCAGGAGCAGTACCGAACCTTCCTGGGCATAATCGCCGATCGCGACGCCGAGCCGTGCCGAGTGAAGCAAGTCGCCCCCGGCACGCCGGCGGCGCTGGTTGGCATCAAACCGGGCGACGTCATTACCCAGTTTGGCGACGAAGCGGTTGACTCCTTCGCCGAGCTGGCCAAGCTCGTCCAAGCTCGCAAACCAGGCGCCCGTGTCCGTTTGGTCGTCGAGCGAGAGGGCGAGACTCTGAAACTAAACGTCCGCCTCTCTCAAGTTGGCTATGACTACCCCGGCGCAGCGCCGATCGAACCGTAAACCGAGTCAATCCGCCTAACGAACTCCACAAACGCCCTGCGAAGAATCGTGATGTCCGTCACTCGACAATACCGTTGCTTCTGCCTTCCTCTCTACGCGATCATTGCCGTGGCGATGGTCGTTTCACCCGCCGCAGCCCAGCAAGAGGCAGAAGACGAAGCGGGCTCGCGTGAGCGAGCCCGCGAAGCATTTCGCAATGCAATCGAGCGAATCTGGGTTCCTCCGCATCGCTACAGCAACGGCTACGAAGTACGCAGTGCTTTCAACGATGTCATTGCCGATGCCGCTAAAGCGACGGTGCGGATCCGATCGGACGGCAAGACGATCGCCCTAGGCGGTGTCGTGGGGCCGGATGGTTGGGTGCTGACCAAGGCGAGTCGCGCCAAAGGTCGACTGACGGTTACGCTGGCCGACAAGCGGGAACTCGACGCTCGGCTGGTTGGCGTCGATCGTGAGTACGATCTGGCGGTGCTGAAGATCGCCGCCAAGGACCTGCCGACGCTGACGCTCAGCGAGGAGATCGAACCACTTGCTGGCGGGTGGGTGGCGACGCCCGGTTTGACGGATGCCCCCGTCGCCGTCGGCGTGGTGAGCGTCGTGCCTCGCAAGATTCCGCACCGCCCTGGCATCTTGGGCGTGCAACTGGGTGATATGCCGGCCGATGGCAAACCGGGCGCCTTGGTGCTGAAGGTCTTTGCCGACACCGGCGCCGAGCGGGCGGGCGTCTTAGTGAACGACGTCATCACCCGCATCAACGACCAACCGATCGAGAGCCGGCTAGATCTCATACGTGAAGTCCGCCGCCACAGCCCGCTCGACTCGCTAGAAATCCAGCTCCGCCGTGGCGACAAGCAGATCATCGTCACGGCCGTGCTTACCGGCCAGGCGAAGGAGATGTTCTCGCAGACGCGGAGCCAATATCAAAACAGCCTGGGCAGCCAACTTAGCCAGCGGCGGTTTGGCTTTCCGATCGCGTTGCAGCACGACTCGGTGCTCAAGCCCAACGAGTGTGGCGGGCCGCTGGTGGATATCGACGGCCGCGTGATTGGTTTCAACATCGCCCGCGCCGGCCGCACCGAAACCTACGCCATTCCTACCAGTGCCGTCTTGCCGCTGATGTACAAGCTAATGAGTGGCGAGCAGGCGCCGGAGACGGAAGAGTGAAGTGGGAAGGGTGAAGAGTGAAGGGTGAAGTTGGAAGTTGGAAGTTGGCACAAAAATAAATCTGGGTTGTCGCCCAGAAGTGGCCATTTTGCTTTTTTGTCGCTCTTGCGACGCGATTCGGAGAAGAAGGAGTCCTCGCTTGCGCGATGCGTAACGACTTACGGCGACGCTGCCCCACAGGTTAGACGTGGGCAATTGTCGTTGTACCACGCGAATCGCAAAACTTCTGCAATTACTTTTAGGCCGTCGTTTTGGGCCAACGAAAAAAATTCGTGGCCACGCGAATTTGGGTGGTGACCGGAAAGGTAGGTGCGAGCACCTGTCCTACTTGCCCTCAAGATACGCCAACAGCTGCGGTTCTATGTCTTGGCTGGTCTCGTACTCCGCAGCATGGGCGGAGGTCATTTTCAATACTGCTGGATGCACGTAGTGCGCTCGGCAGACGGCAACGGTGTTACCGAGATCGTCAGCGGCCGTGCGCATAGCGGATCGTAGCAGACGTTTAGGTTCGATACCGCGATTCAGTCCTTCGACCATGTGGCGAAATGCTTGCCGTGTTCCTCGCCAAGTGCGAAATCGTTTGGCGGTGGCAACCTCTCCAGCAACGCTTTTCAAGTAGTCGTTCACATGGTCGTTGGTTAAGTCTCGCCAGTGCGAGCGATCTGCGTAAGCAAATAGTTGGTCCTGTGGCGACGAGGCGAGTTTCTGCATATGGCGTGCGATACGTCGGCTGCGAATGTAGAGCTCTCGCTCGGTGCGACTCTTTCCAATGTAGTCCAATCGGACGTAGGTCGATCCAATTTGGGCGTGTCTCTTTTGTAACGTCGTGATGCCGTAGGTTTCGTTGTCTCGGGTGTATTCGCGATTTCCCACCCGCGCTCCTGTGCGGTCGATCAAATGAACCGCTAAGGCACTCGACCGCTCTAACTCGGGGCGATGACGGCGGAGGTCTGCGTCGACCTTGGTTCGTATCGCCTTCAGGGCGTGGCCGAACTCGACGAGCGACGCGAATTTCCATTCGCGCACGGCGTCGTCCCAACGCTCATGGTACAAGTACTGTTTTCGACCGCGGTCGTCGTATCCCGTTGCTTGGAGATGCCCCTCCGGGTCTCGGCTTATCCAGACATCGGTCCAAGCTGGTGGTATCACCAAGTCTTTGACGCGCTGCCGAGTCGCTTCGCTGACCGACGGAGTTGTCGGGTCGATGATTCGAAAACCTTGACCGCAGCGACACCTCGACAGCCCCGGTTCGGCATCCGTCGTGAAGTTGAGTCCCGCACGGGCCGCGATT
>JBCDCL010000392.1:0-3644 GCA_039182175.1 Planctomycetota bacterium | reverse complement strand
GCCCGCCTACGATCGATGGTTTGCCGCGTCGATCGGGCGTCGCGAAGTATCGGCGGCCGTCGAGATCAGCGACCTCGCGAAACGCCGCCGCTTCTACCAGTCGCAACCCTTGGCGGGCCGGTTGGTAGCGCTACGAGAATTGCTGGCGTCGCCCCTCGATTCGCTCGGTAAAGCAGAGCGACTACAGCGGCAGGCCCTGCTCGCTAGGCACCCCCGCTACCGCGAGTTCTCTACCAAGTCCGACACCTTCCAAGGCAAGCTCGCGGCCCTCGACCCGCTGGTAACTGACGGTCGCTTGTCGCAGGACGCAGATCGCCTGCTCAAGTCCTGGGCGACACTCTCGCAAAGCCAAGAAGCGTTGCTTTGGCAGATGGCCTTCAGCCGGGCATTTGTCAACCTCGCGTTTCCCCCTGCAAGACCGCTGGCCGAGACACAAAAGTCGCTTGCCTCCGGCGATGCGCTGCTGGTATTTCACCGTAGCGGCGGCGCCTTGCACGGCTTCTTGATCGTCAACAGCGACCAACACTACTGGCGTCTGCCAGGCAACTTGCGCGCGGTCACTGGCGAGGTGAGCAAAGCACTTCGCGAGTTAGGCAACTACGGACAAAGCCGCCCACTACCTGGCGAAGACGCAGCGAGCGATGGTTGGCAAACCACTGTCGCCCAGCTCGGCAAATTAGTGCTAGGCGAGTCGCGGCTCGACCTGGCGACTGTCAAGCGAATCATCATCGTCCCCGACGGCCCCTTATGGCACGTCCCATTCGAAACACTCCTGCTAGCCGCGGATTCTTCGGCGCCGACGCTACTCGAAGCCGCTCCCGTCCGAATGGCGCCCACTGTTGGATTGGCGGTTGGCGCCGGTCACTCCTCGCGGCCCGTCAAGCGGACGGGACTCGCCCTTCGACGCCCAAGCGGCGACGCGATCGAGCGGGAAGTTATTGAAGAAGAACACCGCCGATTAACCGCGTCGGTTGATCCAAGCGTGTTGCTCGCCAGCCCCACACCGGCAGCATCGCCGCTACTTGCGACGACCATCGAACAACTCATCGTCGACCACGATACACAGATCGACACCGAGGGCTATTACGCTTGGTCACCGACGCCAATCGATCGCAACACGAGTCGCGGCTTTCTCACAGAGTGGCTAACGCTGCCCGCCGCGGCGCCGCAACGATTGATTCTGGCCCGGATGCACACCCTCGCAGAAACTGGCTTGAAAGTGGGACGTCGCAGCACGGGCGATCCACGATTGGCCGGCGACGAACTCTTCCATGCTGCTTGCGGATTGATGGGCGCTGGCGTGCAAACAACGCTAATGTCTCGTTGGACGACCGACGGTGTGGTGCATGGCGAACTAATTCGCGAATTCGCCGAACAGATGGACGATCGACCTGCCGCCGATGCCTGGCAGCGTAGCGTAGCTTTGGCCCGCAGCGCGATGCTTGATCCCCAGCTCGAACCTCGCCTTGACTGGGAGGACGACAGTAAAGATCCCCCAGCGGCGAAACACCCGTTCTTCTGGTCTGGCTATCTACTGCTAGACACGGGCGTTGATTCCAACCCGCCCGCGAGCCAGGAGCCCGAAGATTCGAACCCGGCGGCGCCTGCTGCAAAGCCGGCTGACGCGAAGCCGGCCGATGTGCAGCAACCGGCTGCGTAGCCGCGCGAACGTCGCGCAGACCGATTCATCCACATCGGTCACGGGTGCTTACGCGACGTTTTGACGCGGGCTGCTCACCTGTATGCTAGTGACAGTTCGTGGTAACGTTTGGATTGTGGGAAGGTTTCCGCTAGTCGGCGATAACGCCAGGAGGTTGCCATGAAAAATCGTGTCGATCTGTCATGCTACGGCATCGAAGTAGAAAACGTCCGTCGTAATCTTTCGCCGGCGGCGCTCTACGAACACGGCATCCTCTTCGATCAGGCCGAGATCACCAGCAGCGGCGCTATCGCGACCGACTCGGCCGCAAAAACAGGCCGAAGCCCGAAAGACAAACGCATTGTTGACGAGCCGGTAAGCCACGACGATGTCTGGTGGGGCGACGTAAACATCCCGCTTTCGTCCGATTCGTTCGCCAAGAATCGATCGGCGGCTGTTCGCTATCTAAATTCGTGCGAACGGTTGTACATCGTCGACGGATATGCCGGTTGGGATCCTGAGCATCGCATCAAGGTCCGCGTCATTTGCTCGCGTCCCTATCACGCCCTCTTCATGCACAACATGCTAATTCGGCCGAATGCGCATGAGTTGGCCGAATTCGGCGAGCCCGATTACGTGATTTACAACGCCGGCTCAAGCGACGCCGATACCAGCGTCGACGGAGTCGACACGACGACGAGTGTCGCGCTGAATTTCGCGAATGGCGAATTCGTCATTCTGGGCACGCAATACGCCGGTGAGATGAAGAAGGGCGTCTTCACCATCATGAATTATCTGATGCCAAAGCGTGGCGTGCTGTCGATGCATTGCTCGGCCAACGAGGGCTCACACGGCGATGTGACGCTCTTCTTTGGCCTTTCGGGCACCGGGAAGACAACCCTCTCCGCCGATCCAGAGCGCGATCTAATTGGCGACGACGAGCACTGCTGGACAGAGACCGGTGTCTTCAATATCGAAGGCGGTTGCTATGCAAAGTGCATTGGTCTAAACGCTCGGGACGAACCAGAGATTCACGGCGCCATCCGCTTTGGTGCGGTGCTCGAAAACGTGGTGGTGCAACCTCGCACTCGTAAGGTTGACTATCTTGATGGCTCGAAGACGCAAAACACGCGGGCGAGCTATCCGATTGAGTTCATTCCGCATGCCAAGATTCCTTGCATCGCGGGACACCCGAACAATATCGTTTTCCTCACGTGCGATGCCTTCGGCGTGCTGCCGCCGGTAAGTCGGCTAACGCCGGAGCAGGTGATGTATCACTTCATCAGCGGTTACACCGCCAGAGTGGCAGGCACCGAGGTAGGCGTCACCGAACCGGAAGTTACGTTCTCAGCCTGCTTTGGCGCCCCGTTCCTCGTTTGGCATCCCGCTAAATATGCCGAGCTGCTTGCCGACAAAATGCGAAACCACAGAGCAGACGCTTGGCTAATCAACACGGGATGGAGTGGCGGCTCGTACGGAATCGGCGAGCGTATTAGCATCAAGCACACACGGGCCATCGTCGACGCCATCCACGATGGGACGTTGGCAACATCGCCGACGGAAGTCGACCCCGTCTTCGGTCTTCACATTCCAACCAAATGCGAACACGTGCCCAGCGAAATTTTGACGCCGCGAAACACCTGGAAAGACAAGTCCGCTTTCGACGCCACTGCTGCCAAAGTGGCCGGCCTGTTTGCGGAAAACTTCAAGAAGTTTGAGTCGGGCGCGTCGGAAGCGATAAAGGCCGCCGGCCCGAGCATCGCGGTCGCAACGGCCTGACGGCTTCTGAACTCAGAAGACTGCAGTTCGCAGGCAACGTCAGCAACTGCACGAAAAAAGCCGGCGGAGCAAACTCCGTCGGCTTTCTGGTTGAATTCAGATTCTAGCGAATTCAGATTCAAGCGATGTCAGTCGCTTGAGCGCACTGGGTCAGTCGCGTGGACGTACCGCACCGGTTAGGCCGCTGTAATCTGCCCGGTCCTCTTCGTGCCACAGTGGATGCCCG
>JBCDCL010000391.1:0-3651 GCA_039182175.1 Planctomycetota bacterium | reverse complement strand
GCTCGCACTGCGTGACAAACGTTTGGTGCCGATAGACAACGCCCTTCGGCGGACCCGTGCTGCCGGAGGTGAAGACAATGGCCGCCGGGTCGTCGGCGGCCGTGGTGGGATGCACGGATTGCAAATTCCGGATTGCGGATTCATCCGGCTGCGAGCCCCCGACGTAAGTCGGGGGAGCGTCGAGTTCACCCATCCTTCGCAGACTAGCGAGCGTCTCGCCGCCCCAGAACCAGCGCCGGCCGACGGTCACGTTGAGCCGAGCGTTATGAAACCGTCTACGCTTTGCCAGCCGCAACAGGTGGCCTTGGGGAATGGCGACAAAACCGTCGGGCTCGGTCGACTCTAAGCAGCGGACGATATTCTTCCGGCCCAGGCCGCCGTCGACCAAGACCATCGTCGCCCCGCTTCTCAGGAGCGCGAACACCAGCGTGACGAATTCGAGCCCCGGCTTCACCAACAGCGCCATTCGATGGCCTGGGCGGACTCCCATCGCCACCAAACCGCGAGCCAGCAGCGTGGCGTCACGATCGAGATAGGCAAAAGAGGCGGTACTCCAAGCGGGCGCCTTATCGCCTGGTTCAACCTCGTAGAAAACCAGCTGCCCATCCTCTAGGGTACGCCCATCGCAGGCCACCAATGCGAGTTCATCCGGTCTTTCACTCGCGTGCACGGCGAGCCGATCGGCCACGTTGCTGCGGGGCTTCGATGGATCGCTCGTTGCGGTTTCTTTGGTCAGCATGGCGGATATTGTGGCTTAACGGCTGCCGATGGGGAACCTACTATGAGTGCCATGCCTGACGCCTTCGCCAACCTGACGCTCCGCGACGCGACGCACGACGACTTGCCGGCGATCGTCAAGATTCACAATGAATCGATCCCCGGCCGGCAAGCGAGCGCCTACCTCAACCCGGTGACGGTAGAGAATCGCCGCAAGTGGTTCGATGCCCACTCGCCTGGCCATCGACCGCTGTGGGTGGTATGCGACGAGGCCGCCGGCGGCGAGACGATCGCCTGGGGATGCTTGTCGGACTACTCGCCCCGTCCGACGTACGACATCACCGCCGAGGTCAGTCTGTACATCACGCCTTCGCGTCAGCGGCAAGGCATCGGTCCGTGGTTGGTGCAAAAGCTCATCGATCACGCTGGCAACAATGGCGTCGAAGTGATCATCGCCCTCGTGTTTGCCCACAACACGCCCAGCATGCAAATGCACCTGAAGCTTGGCTTCGAGCAGTGGGGCTATTTGCCGCGGGTTACCAATATGGATGGGCTGCGGCGAGATGTGGTGGTGCTGGGCATCGAGACGGTCGCCACGTCGGAAGAATCGACACGCAATTAGCGTTTGACAAGTGGCGCCAAGAGCGTCAGGACCGCAGCCTGAATGCCGCCACCCAAGAGCGCGGTGCCGATTCCAACACCGATTAGGATCCAAAATCCGTAGACCTCCCACACCGCTTCATCGTGGATTCTGCCGGCGTCGTCGGCGAGCAAGCGTACCGCCAAAATCAGTAGGATAGGCGGTACGAAGCCAGCGCTAACGCTAATCCCGACCCACGACCAACCAACGCTCACTGCCGCCTCACATGCCCGACAGCGGCGAGGCTTCCAGGGGCCCATGCGGCTCTTCGTAAAGAGCGACATAGCCGGACCGCCGCAGTGGGGGCAGGCAATTGCTCGACTCGCGGTAAGCGCGTTGGCAGGCGTCGGCGCTTCAGGACTTTGGTAGGGGTTCTGCATACCCGGTCACGCGCCTGGGCCGCCGAGCAGATGCCCGCCTAACGTCGCCGATGTGGCCCGCTCTGTGAGGTAGCGTAGCAAGTCACGCATCGAAATCACGCTCACCGGCCGGGTGCCGACAAGCACCGGCAAATGGCGATAGCCGCCGATATTCATCTTGTGCAGCGCGTAGGCGATCTTCGCGTCGGATGGCACCACGGCTGGATTGGGCGTCATGAACTGCTCGACCGGCAGATGCAGCCACTTGGGTGCGTCGACATTGAGCTTCATCAACGCATCACGCTCGCTAAAGATGCCAACAAGCGTGTCAGGATCCGCTTGCCGAACGATCAATACGCAGCCGATGCGATCATCGACCATCTCGCGGAGCACTTCGCCGACGGGTGTAGAAGGATCGACGGCGATCGGCTTATGCACCGGTAGTTGCGATACGCGGTCTCGCAGCAACCCGGCCTCGACCCCGCTGATCGGCACGCGAATCGATAGGTCCGTGAGCGCCTGCTGGCACGAATCGCAGGCGTCCATGCCTTCAATATTTTCGGCGCCGCAGTAAGGACAGACAAGCATGAGAAGAGAGTAGGGGTCAGGGGTCGCTACGTATCACTTAACTTCCCAGGTGTCACCCGAGGTGAACAGCGACTCTAGATCGCCAATGCCCTTCTGCTGCGTGGCGACATTGATTTGGTCGTTGATCAGCTCGTCGTACATCGGCGCTTCGACACTGCGGAAGACGCCAATCGGCTCAGGATAGCCATCTTCGTACCGCATCCGGCTTAGCAGATAGGCGAGGCTTGGCTCGATGGACTTTTCATCGTGGAAGAGCAGATCGTCTTCGGTGATGCCTTTGCCAAGCTGCACTACTTCGGGCTCTAGGCCGTTGAGGCGGATGCCTTTGTCGCGGTCTTTGCCGAAGATCAACGGCTTGCCATGTTCCAGTTCGAGCGTCGTTTCGAACTTGGTGTCTCGGTTCTTAGCGTATTCCCAGGCACCGTCGTTAAAGACGTTGCAGTTTTGGTAGACCTCGACAAAAGCCGTGCCGCGATGCTCGGCTGCTCGCTTGAGCGTCGCCGCGAGGTGCTTGATGTTGGTGTCGATGCTGCGGGCGCAGAAGGTCGCCTCGGCGCCGATGGCGATTGATAGTGGGTGCAGGGGATTGTCGATCGCCCCCATCGGCGTGCTCTTGGTCCGCTGTCCGAGAGGCGACGTTGGCGAATACTGGCCTTTCGTCAGGCCATAAATGCGGTTGTTGAACAGGACGATGTTGAGGTCCATGTTCCGGCGGATCGCATGCATCAGGTGGTTGCCGCCGATCGACAGGCCGTCGCCATCGCCTGTGATGACCCAAACGTGCAGGTCGGGCCGGCAGGTCTTGAGCCCCGTCGCCACCGCCGGCGCCCGGCCGTGGATGCTGTGCATGCCGTAGGTGTTCATGTAGTACGGGAACCGGCTACTGCAGCCGATGCCTGAAATGAACACGATCTTCTCCTTCGGCAGACCGAGGGTCGGCATGACCTTCTTCATCTGCGCGAGGATCGAGTAGTCGCCACAACCAGGGCACCAGCGAACATCCTGATCGCTAGCAAAGTCGGTCGGCTTAAGGACGGGTAAAGAAAGTTCGACGGACATTTTGAAAGATGTTAGTTGTTAGATGATAGAGACGTAGGTTGAGGTCTCTTGTCTCAAAAAGGTTGACTCAATTTAGCTCGCAATGACTTTTGCAGGCCGCGTAGCATACGCCCTTCCTCATTCAACATCTCGAATACAGGATCGATCTGCGTGGATGAATTGTACTGAAGTCGGACAGCTAGCTGTAGAAAAGTCTCGACCTCGCACAGCGAACCTACTGCTATGGACAAGTGACGCAAATATTCCTTTATCGAATCTCGTCCGTTGCCCTCGGCTATGTTCGCCGGG
>JBCDCL010000390.1:0-3655 GCA_039182175.1 Planctomycetota bacterium | reverse complement strand
GGCACGCTCAATCGACTCCGATAGCGCCGCCATGCCGGGGGCGCCGAGTTCTTCGAAGAACGCCATCTGCGGCTTCACGGCGGGCACGATGTCGGCCACCGCTTCGATCACGCCAACGGCGAACCGCCGATACGCATCCGCCTTGCCCGCCAGCGAATCGTCGCCACGCAGGGCATCGGGTAGCTGCTCCCAGCGAGGGTCGATGCCCACGACGAGTGGACTACTCTTGGCGGAGACAGCTTCGGCCAATTGATCGGTGTAGTGCGGCATACGAGACGATTTTAATTTGGTAAGGGGAGGAAGCCGGTGATAGCACGGCCAACGTACCCCAGGCGGCTCGCGAGCCCAAGTCGTGCTTTGTTTTGCCGGAGCCGTTCGCTGAGATCCGCAGCCAGCGTCGCCCGCGAGCGTGAACAATATGCCGCGACGAGTTTGTAGAAGCTACAAAGTTGGCGCGTCGCGAGACCCTTACAACCGGATTTCGGCCGCCGCTAAGCACTTCACACGGCACGAGTTACCGCGAGCGATCCGCGATTTGAACAATGGATTGGCACACCGAGTGCAACTTCTCCCCGGCGTTGGTGACCGCTTCCCGCAGCGGCTGCCACGCCCACCGAGCGGCCCCCGGCGTGGGGCGCCATCGCAGACTTCGTCGCCGCAGTAGGTCGACCTCGCCCGCCACGGGAAAGCTGCCCAGCGTACTCGACGCCTGATTGCCGCGATTGTGGGAAGAACCAGAAACCCCGGTTGGCATCCTCGCAGAGCCAACCGGGGTTTCTTTTCGTATGAGGCTGTTAGCTGTTAGCTGTTAGCTGTGGGCTCACGCTTCCGTCATATCGACTAGCTCGCCGGCGACGTTGCCTTTGAGTTGCGATGCCTGGTAGTCGCCATCGTCTGTGTGCAAGGTCATCGGCACGCCGTTGATTGGGTGGAGCATGGTCGAGCGAATCTGGGCACTGACATCAGCCCCCGGCTGGACACGCATTTTGCGACCTGCCAAGAAGCGTGGCAGGCTGGTGCGGACGACTTCTAGCGCCAGTGGCCCGCCGATGCACATCCGCGGCCCGGCTCCCAGAGGCAGATATTCGTACAGCGAAGGTTTGATCGTCAGCCAGCGGTCCGGGTCAAATCGCTTGGGCTGCTCATAGATCGATTCCAGCCGGTGGGTAATGAAGGGCGAGAAGACGATCGGCGTCCCTCGCGGCACGTCTTTGAAGGGCCCGAAGTCGATCGACTCGGTATTGATACGCTGCGAGTAGGACGAAGCAGGCAGCATCCGCATACTTTCGCGAATCACGCGTTCGAGCAACGAGTTCGGGTCGGGCCTGCCGGGCGTCGGCTGTCCGACCGCCGCCGACAGCTCGGCAGTCAAAGCTTGGCGGACGCTGGGGTGCTGGGCGAGCAAGAAAAGCGTCCAGGTAATCGAGTGAGCCGTGGTCAGGTGTGCCGCGGCAAAGAGAACGCACGATTGGCCGACGAGTTCCTCGTCGCTTAGGCCACCGGCCTCATCATGGGTATTGACCAAGATCGACAGCACATCGTTGCCCACCGCGGCGCCATTCTGCGTGGCGTTGCGACGGCGGGTGATCAGTTCCATGACCTGTTTTTCCAAGCCCTCAGAAAACGCGAGTAGCTTCTCGTAGCCTTCGCTAAAAGTGGTGTCGGGAACAAGCGCGCCGATGCCTAGCTCGTGGTTCAGCTTCCCCCACTCAGCAATCTGTTCGCCAACGTCGTAGGCCAACTGGCGTTCTTCGGGCGAATCGCTCATACCGAATAGAATTGTGCTCGTGACCCGCAGCATGAAGCGGACCATCTCTTGATTCATGTCGACGTCTTGGCCATCGGTCCAAGACTCGGCAACCTGATCGGCAAGCCGCTCGATAGTTGGTCGATAGGTGGCAATTTGCTTCAGGCCGAATGGTTCCTTTACGAGCCGGCGATTGCGTTTCCACTGCTCGCCATTCATGCCCAGCAGTCCACAGGTCACGCGGCGTTGGCTCGACCGCTTGGGGCCGCGGATTGCGAAGAAGCGGGTGTTGAACGTCTGGACATCGCTCAACATCTGCTTGTTGTACTGCGGGTCAAATGAGAAAAGCACACGCAACGCGCCATCCTGCAACCCGGCCACGGGACCGAATTTGCCGTGGAGTTCCAAGAGCCCGCCAAGCACGTCGGCCTGGAAGTCGGCAAGCCGCCGCTCAACAAGTGGAAGGTCGGTTGTGGAATCAGCAGGCGAAGCAGACATCGATTCTCTGGTCACAGGGGTAGGTGCGACGGATCGCATTTGGTGGGGTCGGTCGGCGTCAGGCCAGTTTACGTGGTCAGTGCCCGGCGGATTCGGCGACGCTATTCGCTTTATTCGGCATGCGTGGCGAGCTTCCTCTGCGTCAACTCGTCGCATGCGGAGACAATCGGTCGCGGCGCCATGAGGCTCTGCCCAACTGACCTAGATTACCAGCCGCGTGGTAAGCCAACCAGCCGACTTGGGTGTTTGACGGTCACTGCGTGAGGGCCAAATTGTCGCAGTGGACCACTTCTTCGTAGGGCTTGTGGCCCAAGATGTCGGCGATGGCGTCGGTCGGCTGGCCGAGAATCTGGACAACTTCCGCTAGGCGGTAGTTGGTGAGTCCGCGTGCGATCTCGGCGCCCGACTCATCGACGAGCGAAACCACATCCCCTTTGCCGAAGTCGCCCCGTGCAGCAAGGATGCCGACCGACAGCAGACTATTGCCGCCCTGCTTGATTGCGGCGATGGCGCCGGCGTCGAGAACCAGCCGGCCGGCCGAATCCGCAGTCCAACCGATCCACCGCTTGCGGCCATTCATTGGGGCGCCTTGAGACCGGAAGAGCGTACCGACTGCTTGCCCGGCCAGGATGTCGACAAGTACGCCCGGCCGGCGCCCGTTGGCCACTACCACATCGGCGCCCGCAGTGGTTGCGATGCGTGCCGCTTCAAGCTTGCTTGCCATGCCGCCGGTCGACAATGCCATCGACCGGGCGCCGCTCTTGTTGACGAGTCCCAAGACCGAATCGTCGATGCCTTCGACCTCGGCAATAACCTTCGACTGCTCAAGCGTGGGGTCGCCATCGTACAAGCCCTCGATGTCCGATAGCAGCACCAGCAGCGGCGCCGGCAAGAGATTTGCCACCAATGCCGCCAGGCGATCGTTGTCGCCGACGTTGCGCTGCAACTCGTCCACGCGCACGGTGTCATTCTCGTTGACGATCGGCACCGCCCCAAAGCGAAACAACTCGTGCAACGTATTGCGGATGTTGAGGTAGCGGTCGCGTTGATTCAGGTCATCGGCCGTCAGCAAAACCTGCGCGGCATGACGGCCATGCTTTTCGAGCGATTGGTTGTAGACTTCGATTAATCGACTTTGGCCAACGGCTGCCGCTGCTTGCAACTCGGCAAGGTCGGTTGGTCGGCGAGAAAGGCCCAGACGACCAATCCCCGCCCCCACGGCGCCGCTACTGACCAATGCAATCCGCCGGCCGGCATCGGTGGCGATGGCTAACTGCTCGGCAATGCTCGCCACCCGCTCGAGATCGAGCGCACCCTGCTCGTCCGTAAGCACGCGGGTGCCTACTTTGACGACCACCGTCGTGGCAGCGGCGATAAGTTCTTCACGGAGCATTAAGTCACACGTAGTAG
>JBCDCL010000389.1:0-3672 GCA_039182175.1 Planctomycetota bacterium | reverse complement strand
TTTGCGGAGCGAATACGAATCGATCCACGAATACAACGCTCAAGCAGGCGAGGTCGCCGAGCCCTTTCAGGTGCTGGTGATCAATGGTTTCCCGACGCATTTTTCCGCCGAAATGGCCCGCCGATTGGTTGGCCTCGCGACGGGCGGCCCGCGGTGTGGTGTTTACGTGGTGATGAGCATCGACACGAAGCAGCGGATGCCCACCGAACTAGCGATGGACGATCTGCCGGAGAACTCGGTTCACCTCGAGTGGCAGCCGACGTCTGCCGAGACGGGCGAAGGCCACTTCGTTTGGGATTACGCGGCGTTCGGCAAACTGCCGCTAACGCTTGCTTCGCCGCCGCCGGCCGAACGGATGGTTGAGTTGCTCAAACAGGTTGGCCAAGCTGCCAAGGATGCGGTCCGAGTTGAGGTCCCCTTCGAGGTCGTCGCGCCCGATGCCGGTGGGATGTGGGCACGCGACTGCAGCGAAGAACTGCTGACGCCCGTTGGCCGCTCGGGCGCCAATCGGCTGCAGGAGGTTCGCCTCGGCAAGGGGACGTCGCAGCACTTGCTAGTGGCAGGCAAGACGGGCTCCGGAAAGTCGACCTTCTTGCATGCTCTGGTGACAAGTGCCGCCATGCACTACAGCCCCGACGAGGTCGAGTTCTATCTGGTCGACTTCAAGAAGGGTGTCGAATTCAAATCGTATGCCACCCACAACCTGCCGCACGCCCGAGTGATTGCTGTAGAGAGCGAGCGAGAGTTTGGCCTGAGCGTGCTGGAACGCTTGGACGAAGAACTAAGCCGTCGCGGTGAATTGTACCGGGCGTCGGGCGTGCAGAGCCTGGCTGACTTCCGCCATGAGCATCCCGACCAACCGATGCCACGCGTGTTGCTGGTCATCGACGAGTTTCAGGAACTGTTCGTCGAAGACGACAAGCTGGCTCAGGACGCCACACTGCTGCTCGATCGGCTGGTGAGGCAGGGCCGGGCGTTTGGTATGCACGTAGTGCTCGGCACGCAAACGCTTGCTGGCGCCTATTCGATCGCCCGCAGCACGCTCGGACAAATTGCCATTCGGGTTGCCCTGGCTTGTAGCGAAGCCGACGCGCATTTGATCCTGAGCGACGAACGCAACACGGCTGCGCGATTCCTCAGCCGTCCGGGCGAAGCAATCTATAACGACCAGAACGGCTTGCTCAGCGCAAACGAACTGTTCCAAGTCGTTTGGCTGCCAGACCGCGAGCGGGCTGAACGGCTGGCCGATGTTAACGCCCATCGCCAGCAGCAGGGCGCCGAGTACCCCGCCGCGGTGGTGTTCGAGGGCAACGCCCCCGCCGACCCGGCTGAGAACAAGGCGTTGCGAACGCGGATTGCAGATTGCGGCATGCGGAATGAGGCCAGCAGCGACGAGGAAAGCACGCACGCAAGCTCGTCCGGCCACCGCCCTTCGCCCTCCGCCTTCGTTGGCGACGCAGTCGCTATTAAGCCGCCGACGGCCGTACCGTTTGGGCGTCATGGTGGATCGAACTTGCTGGTAGTTGGGCCAGACGAACGCTCGGCGCTTGGCATGTTGTCGGTCGGCGCCATTTCTCTCGCGGCGAGTGATCCGTCGGCCAAGTTCGTGGTGCTTGACGCCACCCGGCCGGGCGATGCCTCGGAGGGCGTTTGGCAGCAGGTGATCGAAGTCTTGCCAGAGGGCGCCGTGCTTGCCGAACCAAAGACGGCGGCCGAATCCCTGGCTGACATAGCGGCCGAAGTGGACCGCCGCGAAGCAGAATCGGACGACACGGCGCCGCCCATCTATGTGGTGGTTTACAACGCCGGCCGGTTCCGCGACCTACGGCGGAGCGAAGACGACTTCAGCTTCTCGATGGATGCCGACAAACCAAAGAGCCCCGACAAGCAACTTGCCGAGATACTCAAAAGCGGCCCCGGCGTTGGCGTGCATGCCCTCGTTTGGTGCGACAGCTACAATGCGGCATCGCGGCTGTTTGACCGCATGGCTCTGCGAGAATTTTCCCTCCGCGTAGTCATGCAAATGTCGGCGGCCGACAGTAGCAACCTGATCGACACGCCGGCCGCCAGCAACCTAAAGCCGCACCGTGCCCTGTTCTACAGCGACGAGACGGGCGAAATCGAAAAGCTCCGGCCATATGGCCCACCGAGTGCGGAGTGGCTGGAGTCGCTCTCATCGCCTCAAGCACAGTCTACCGCTGGGTCTTAGACCATGAACGTCGACGCCATTCTCTCGGCAATGAACAGTGCTGGTGTCAATTATCTGTTGATCGGTGGCATGAACTTCATGCTGCGGCACAAGCCTGTGCTGACCTACGATGTCGATCTGTTGATCGAAGACACGCAGGAAAATCGCTTAAACTGTGAGAGTGCCTTGACGAACTTGCAAGCCGAGTGGGGCGTCACGGATGAAGACTGGGGCCCCGTGGCTGAGAGGGCATCGGGCTGGCTTGATCGCCAGGGCATCTATTGTCTGAACTGCCCGGATGGCGCCGTAGACATCATGCGTTGGGTGCCTGGCATCGACGATTGGTCAGCTGTCTGGCAACGTAGCGTTGTGGAACGCACCAAGTCGGGCGTGGCTTATCGAGGGCTCAGCGACGAGGACATGCTACGCTGTCAATTAGCTTTAGGTGAGAGTCACCGCAAAGCAGATCGCGTTCGCTATCTGCAGTCGATTCTCGATGGAGAGCGGTAGTCTCGATGGGCGAAATAGAAAAACAGGTCGAAGAGCAAAAGCGGCTACGCTGCTGGGATGCTGCCCAGCGGTGGAAGTCGCTGCAGCAGACCATCGCCTGGGTTGACTCCCAGCAAGCCGTGCCCCGCGGCACGCGGCAGGGATGCTTGGCAGCCCAAAAGGTGCAGCTCGCCCGGCAGACGCGATCTTCAGCGGAGATCGATCGCCGCTAATCGCTAGCGGCAGTCCTTGTGCGTAAGGCTTGTCGCCGATCGGCCGACGCACTTTCTTCGGCGCCCTATTGTCACCGGGATTGGCCCGCTCGACAGCCAGCCGATCCGGCCTAAAATAGCGGATTCTTGCGGCATCGCGGGCGACTCGTAGGTCGCCAGCAGTTTGCCATTCCTTCCAAAATCCTGACCCCCAACCCCTCCCAACGCCATGAGCACGATTGTCGACATCCACGCCCGCCAGATTCTTGATAGCCGGGGCAATCCCACCGTGGAGTGCGATGTGACGCTCGCCGACGGCTCGACCGGTACGGCTGCGGTGCCGAGTGGCGCCTCGACCGGCGCCCACGAAGCGTGGGAACTACGCGATGGCGACAAGGGCGTCTACATGGGCAAGGGCGTCACCACGGCGGTCGCCAACGTCAACGACAAGATCGCCGACGAACTGATCGGCATGGATGGCCTCGATCAGATTGGCGTCGACCAGCGTATGCTCGAACTCGATGGTACGCCTAACAAGAAATAGCTGGGCGCCAACGCCATCTTGGGGGTTTCGCTCGCCACGGCCCACGCGGCAGCCAAGTATTGCGAGCTGCCCCTCTACCGGTACCTGGGCGGATCGAATGCTCGCCTTCTGCCGGCGCCGATGATGAACATCCTCAACGGTGGCGAGCATGCCGACAACTCGGTCGATATCCAAGAGTTCATGGTCATGCCACTCGGCTTTGACACGTTTAGCGATGCGTTGCGGTGCGGCACCGAGAT
>JBCDCL010000388.1:0-3673 GCA_039182175.1 Planctomycetota bacterium | reverse complement strand
GCCGAGCGACATGACGATCCGTTTTCGATGCCCTAACGGCCATACCCTGCAGGTGGGCGAAGACATGGCAGGTCAGTCGGGGGAATGCCCGAAGTGCCAAGTGGCCGTCCGCGTGCCGGCACTCGAGGCGCAGGCATCGGAAAGCCCGGCCCCGCAAGCGACCCCGGTAGCTCGCCCCGTAGCAAAACCGGTGGCAAAGCCCATCGCGAAGCCCGTCGCCACGCCGATCGCCAAGCCTGCCGGAATGGAAACGGGAGAGGCAGCACCGGCTACTGAACGTTCTTCACCGCCTGTGATCGATCCGCCAGTGGTCGACCCATCGGCGATCGCCCCGCCGGCAAGCCCCACACCATCTGTTCATTGGTATTTGCGAATCGCCACTGGCGAGCAATTCGGTCCCGCAACGGACGAGCAATTCCGCCAGTGGATTGCCGATCGGCGGGTGACCGACGAGAGCTACGTGTGGCGAGACGGCTGGACCGACTGGCGACCAGCATCCCAAGCAGTCGACGACCTGCCGGCGCCGCTCGTAGCTCCTGCTCCGACGGTAGCTCCCACGGTCGATGCCTCAACCTCTGCGGCGACGTCAGCCGCCGCCCGCTATCGCGAGCGTCGCCAGCGTTCAACACGGCTGCGTGTGATCGCCGCGGTGTTGCTGCTGATCCTCACGTTGATCTTGGCGGGCGTGTTGGCATGGGTACTAATGCCACCGGCCGAGGTGTCGGTCCACAAAGCGGCAAAGCCATCTGCGGAGTCGCAACGACTCGCCGCGTGTAAGTTTGCGTTTAGCCAGGGTGAGCAGAAGACAGGAAACCTCGGATGAGCGAGCCCGACAACAACGACGGTAACGCGTTCAACGAAACGCGTCTCTGGGCGCCTTGGCGGTTGGGCTACATCAAGGGCCAAGCATCGGTCGAGCCGCCCCCCGAACCTACCGAGTGGCAAGCGGGCGCTGAAGAGACTTGCTTCCTCTGCCGGGCGGCGGCCGATTACGACGACCCCGCTGCGGCCGATCGTGTGAATCTGGTCGCCTTGCGTGGCGACGCGGCCGTGGTGGTGCTCAATCGCTTTCCGTATAGCAACGGCCACCTGCTCGTATCGCCACGTCGGCACGTAGCCGAGCTGTCAGGACTAACCGACGTAGAGCATCTAGAGATCATGCAGACACTCGCTCGGCTAACGTCGCTGCTGGCTGAAAAGGTGCAGGCCCAAGGCTTCAACATCGGCTTGAACCTCGGCCAGTTGGCTGGCGCCGGTGTGCCAGGGCATTTGCACTGGCACCTCGTGCCCCGCTGGCCAGGCGACCACAACTTCATGCCCGTCACCGCCGGCGTGCAGGTCATCCCGCAATCACTGGACGAGTTGTGGAATTTGATGCATCAGGCGCTAGACGGTGGGCGCTAGGCGCTAGTTGGCATCCATGCTGACACGCTGCGGAAGATTCTTTATCGTTTCACGATGAAGTCTGCCAACTGACGCCTAGCGCCTAGCCTCTAGCGCCTGATTCCATGGATAACCACCAACGCGAAGCTCTGCTCCTGGCGCCTTACGCGATGCACGCTGCCGACTCGGCGGGGCGAGTGTACGATGAGCCGACGCACGCTTATCGCTCGCCTTATCAGCGTGATCGCGATCGCATCGTTCATAGCTCGGCCTATCGCCGGCTGGCGCACAAGACGCAGGTCTTTACCGGTTCGCTCGGCGATTATCATCGCACACGACTGACGCACACGCTGGAAGTGGCGTCGGTTGCGCGGACTCTTGCCCGTGCGTTGCGATTGAACGAGGACCTAGTCGAAACGCTGGCCTTGATGCACGACATCGGCCATCCGCCATTTGGCCATGCAGGCGAGGAGGTACTTAACGAGCGGCTCGAGCACGAGGGCGGATTCAATCACAACGCGCAGGCGCTGCGCATCGTCGAGCGGCTAGAACAGCGTTATCCAAGTTTCGCCGGGTTGAACCTGACACGCGAAGTGCTGGCCGGGCAGAGTCGCCGTGCAACAAAAGGCGCCGCTGCAGCGGAGAGCCCCTTGCTAGAAGTGCAAGTCGTCGACGCTGCCGACAGCATTGCCTACGACGCCCACGACGCCGACGATGCCCTTGAACTCGGTATGCTCGAACCGGGCGACTTGGACGGACTCTCCCTGTGGAGTGAAGCGGTCAGGGCAGTCCATGAGCGATTCGCCGCGTTGTCGCCGGACGAACTTCGACGCGCGACGATTCACGAATTACTCGACCGGCAGGTAAGCGACCTATTGCAGCATACCCAGCAGCGACTGAGGGAGAAGCACCCCGATTCGGTAGCCGCCGTTCGCAAGGCGCCGCTGATTGCGGTGACCTCTCCAGAACTGGCGGAGCAAAAACGTGAGCTAGAACGGTTCCTATTCGACCGGGTCTATCGGCATCCTTTGGTGCTCGCCCATCGATTGGAGGCGACCGCGGCCCTGGGAGAATTGTTCGACGGAGCCGCCGCTCGCCCAGACGAATTGCAATCGCCTTATGCAGAGATCGCCGCCGAAGAGTCGCCCCGCCGGGCGGCGGCAGACTACGTGTCCAGCGTGACCGACCGTTTCGCACTCGAATCGCACGGAGCGGTGACGCTGGCGTAAATCGTCATCTGCAGCCGACCGATTCATGCCACCGCGAGCGGCAGCCTGCAAAGCGGACACGTCGCCCGGTTGTGCCAAATATGGGGGCGAGTCCACCGCACGGAGGTGGCCGGCCGCAAAAAGGCCCCGGCTTTTCTTCTGGCGAGGCGGCCCCAAACAGATAAGATTGAGAGAACCAGCGTAGCGGTCACGCCGCTCCTCCCCCGCCATTTGCCCTAAAACAATCGACCGTCGGCCCATGCCGCTGCTGGTACTCCGCCTTGTCTTTCTGATTGTCGCCGCCGGCTTGGGGGTGCAACTCGCCCAATCAGAAATTTTGCCCAAAGACCCGCCCTTCTTGCCGGCGATCGCCTTTTTTGGCGTTGTGATGCTGGCGATTGGCGTGATCGTGATCGACATCGTCGTCACGCAAAAGAAGCTCGACGTCATCACCGCCGTCTACTTCGGGCTGATAATTGGGCTCTTTCTGACCTACATCACCAAGCTTGCGCTCACGCCCGTGTTGTCGACCGCCGAGCCGGTCGTTGCGCTTTATCTGCCGTCGCTGGTTGGGATGGCGCTCTGCTACGCCTGTATATCGGTGCTGATTCAGACCCGCAACGATTTCCGGTTCATCATTCCCTACGTCGAATTCGCAAAGCAGATCAAGGGCCTCAAACCGCTGGTGCTCGACACGAGCGTGGTGATCGACGGCCGAATCGCCGACGTGGTAGAGACCGGCGTCGTCGATAGTCAGTTGATCATGCCGCAGTTTGTGATTTCTGAACTGCAAGGCATTGCCGATTCAAGCGACAAGCTTCGCCGCAACCGCGGCCGCCGCGGGCTCGATATTCTCAATCGCTTGCGAAGCAACCAGCACATCGACTTGGTGATCTTCGACCGCGAACTGCCCGAGTTCGAAGGCCAAGCGGTCGATCAGAAGCTGGTGCTGCTCGCTAAGCACCTTGAGGGGAAGGTTGTCACGAACGACTACAACCTCAACAAGGTGGCCAAGCTGCAAAGCGTCGGCGTGGTGAACCTGAATGACATTGCTAACGCCCTTAAGCCCGTCTTCTTGCCGG
>JBCDCL010000387.1:0-3681 GCA_039182175.1 Planctomycetota bacterium | reverse complement strand
TTCGACGGCGCCTTCGCCCACGATATTGCCCTCGTGCCGACCAGTGCGAGAAGCTTCCATGTCGGCGAACAACCGCTCTAGCAACTTGCCCTGGAAGACTCGGTACGCTTGCGGCGTCAGTTGGAACATGCCACCCGATTGCTGCAAGCCTTGCTGCTCGGCTGCTTCGCGAAGGTAATCTTGCACCTGCTGCTGCAGGGCAGAAAGCTGCTCGACATCGCCCGGCTCGGCGAACTCCTGCAGCATCTCCATGTCGATGACGCCAATCTGCGCCGTCTCCGCCGCTTCTTCCAGTTGCCGCAGCAGCTCGTCGATCTTTTCGAGTTCCTCCTTGATCTCGAGCGCCTGCGGCACGGTCATCGTCTCGCGGCCGGTAAACTCGTACTTGGCCGCTAGCTCTTCGACTTGATATTTGTCGCCAAGCCGTTCAATCAAGCTGACGAGCGATCGGGCGAAGGGCGAGTTGTCGTCGCCCGTGGCGTACCACAATCGTTCAAGGTCGCGAATCTGCTCTTGCTTGGTCGCCGCCTCGAATCGCTTGCGATGCTCCTTCGGCGGATCGATCCCCTGCACTTCGGATCGATACGCCTTACCCGCTCGTTTGCGAACTTTGCGTGTTTCGTAACGTTCGAGGATCTTTCGCTTCCGATCTTCGAGCATGGCTCGCAAGGCGTCGATAGAAGGACCCAGGCCTTCAATCTGGCTGGGGTCGAGGCGTACCGCCCGGGCGAGTTCTTCTTCGGTCAGCTCCCGCCGCTCGCCGAACATCAGCATGTGTTCGAACGCGGCGGAGACCAAATCTGGCGGTGGCTCGGTTGGGCTAGGAAACCGAACCGGGTCGTATTTTTGATAAGTATGAATGACGCCGCCAAGCGTCTTGCGATTTGCCATTAGAGGATTACCCGGCGAAGTAGGACCGCTCTGCTACGCACTCAGATCGTAGAGCGGTGCCGGGGCCAGGCAAGGCTGTCGCCGACTTCTGACCGGCGGCAATCGCACTGCAAATCGCTCCGCATTAACGCGGCGCCGCGACTCGCATGCCAAGTGCTGCGACAAGCCGATCTTGCATCTGCTCCGCCATTTCGCGGCGGCGGGCAGCTTCGTCTTTGCTCCAATGCTTGCGGATCGTCTGACAAGCTTTGCTGACGGTTTTCTTAGCAGTTTTGACCGGCATCGGTTTCTCCTCTGTGAGATTTAATCGCAGTCAGTCAGCCTCGACTGAGCCGCCTGCGACATTCCGTTTGCCCCGACCTGGTCACCAGCAAACCGGAGAGTCGGCTGGCTACGCCCATTATACGTGGAGCTTCCAAATCGAGTTCGCTTTTGGCGAGGTTGATTGTTCCCTTTGCTGCAAACCGTTTAGCTGCCGCGAGTTCGGCTACCAGTGCTAGCCGGGGCGCCATATCATGTAACTGGCACGCCACCGCAACCTTCCGCCAGCGGGTCTGCATTGCTGGGTTGTTGCCGGGAGCAGTTAGCACTTGCCGTGCCGAAGTGATCGATTTCGGAAGAGAACCCTCATGAAAGTCCTGCTTGCCAATCCGCGAGGCTTCTGTGCCGGCGTGAATATGGCGATCGAGTCGCTCGATCTCGCGTTGGAAGAGTTCGGCGCCCCTGTCTACGTCTATCACGAGATCGTCCACAACAAGCACGTAGTAAACGACTTTGAGCGACGCGGCGTGGTTTTCGTTGATAGTCTGGACGAAGCTCCCGTCGGTTCGACGCTGCTCTTCTCCGCACATGGCGTATCGCCCGAGGTAAGGCGTGTCTCCAAAGAGCGCAACCTGAACGCCATCGATGCAACCTGCCCGCTGGTGACGAAGGTCCATCTGGAAGCTATCAAATACGCGAAGCAGGGCCGGACGATTGTGCTGATCGGGCACGAAGGGCACGACGAGGTGATTGGCACCATGGGCGAGGCGCCTGAGTCGATCGTCCTGGTCGAGTCGCCCGAGGACGTCGATCAGCTGCAGGTCGCCGATCCCGAGAACTTGGCTTATCTGACGCAGACGACCTTGAGCGTTGACGACACCAGCCGGATCATTGCCCGCCTGAAGGAGCGGTTCCCGAGCATCATCGGCCCGCCGAAGGCAGATATCTGCTATGCCACGCAAAACCGCCAGGAAGCTGTGTCGCTGCTAGCGGCGGAGGCGGATATCACTTTGGTGCTGGGCAGCCAGAATAGCTCCAATAGCCAGCGGCTCGCAGAACTATCGCGTGAGCATGGCAAGCCGGCCTATCTGATCGATGGGCCTGCGGACTTAGAGTCCGGGTGGTTCACCGACGTAGAGAGCGTCCTAGTCACCGCTGGCGCCAGTGCTCCAGAGATCGTTGTTGAACAGACGCTCGACTACCTTGCCGAGCAGTTTGGCGCCACGGTCGAGGTTCGCAGCATTCGCGAAGAGAATGTCTCGTTCCCGCTGCCTCGGGAACTAAGGACGATTGCTGCCGCCAAAGAGTGAACCGCCAGAATCGGGCGGTTGGCACAAATATTATTTTGCAGCTTTTTTTGAAATGGCTGCTTTTCTTTTTTTCGTCGCGAAAAGGCGGTTACGATTGCGAATGGCTACCGACGCCAAACGACTTACGACGACCCAGCTTGCAAATCCGCCGCGGGTTAGAAGTGAGCAATTGTCAACATATCACACCTATCGCAAAACTTCTGCAACGGAAAATAGTCCGCCGTTTTGGGCCACGAAATTCTATTTCTGGCCAGTGATTAGCCATTGTTGCCCCGCTGAGAACCGCCGATGTCACTTTACGCAACTGTTGAACTTGAAGCGTCGGGCCATCAATCATTGCCGGCAGACATGGACCCCGAAAACCGCGGACTCGTTTATGGCCAGTGTCTGGGCCAATGCGGCGAAATGCAGGTGCTAGACCAGTATGCGTCCGACGCCGGCGCCAAACCGCTCTCCTCGTTCCTCGACGAATCGGACATTCTCGACGAGGAAGAGTACGAAGAGATGGGTATCGAGCCGCCCGATGAGAATTGGGCCGACATCCCCGACGGGATTCAAACGCTTGAGGCCGTTCTACGTGGTCTCGAGCAACGTTCGGCAGATAACCCGATCGGGAGATATCCGGTTGACGCTTTGCAATGGGACATTAAAGCGATGCTGCACATCCTGCGAAACGCCCCAGATCCCGACGATTGTTTTCGAATTACCGTCGGCTGATCCATCATCTTTCTGACAACCTGCGTGTTCGATGAACTATTTCGCAACACGAGCGTCACAATACACAGCTGCGTTGAGCGGCGGATGCGAAACGTCTTGTGCCGATTTTACGAGGTACTAACACGCCTAAGGCCGCGACTTCTACGGCTCGACTTCGTTCTTTGAGCTGCCATCGGCTTCGATGTCGGTCACGTTTTGCAGCGTGGTTTGGGCGATCACTTCGAGTGCTTCGCGGGTGAAGTACGCCTGGTGCGACGTGATCAGCACGTTGGGGAAAGTCATCAAGCGGGCCAGCTCGTCGTCGGGCACGACGGTGTTCGAGAGGTCCTCGAAAAAGACGTCCGCTTCTTCCTCGTAGACATCGAGCCCGAGGTGGCCGATCCGCTCGCTCTTGAGACCCTGGATCACGGCCGTGGTGTCCACCACGGCGCCACGACTGGTGTTGATGATCATCACGCCCGGCTTCATCTGGTTGATCGCCCGCTTGTCGATCAAATGGTGC
>JBCDCL010000386.1:0-3697 GCA_039182175.1 Planctomycetota bacterium | reverse complement strand
GACTACGGCGATCAGTTTGTCACCGAGCGTGGCTTCTCCTGCATGGTCGACGTCCTACTCAAGCTTCGCCGGCGTGGCCTCGTCATGACCGAGGCGCCAATGATCCTGCGGTACGACTTGAAAGGGGGCGCCAGCAAGATGCAGGTCCTTCGCACGACGATGCAGACGCTCTCGCTGATTGGCCGCCGCACCGTCGGCCGCTAAGTAAGATAGTGGTAGCGTGATGGCGGACACGCGATGCGGCGCCAGCGAGCGTATCACGTTGATTGGCTGATTGACTTCGAGAGAAACTTCACAACGCATGGCGATGCAACAAACAGATACCAATCATTGGGCGGTAGTCGGCGGCGGCATGCTTGGCATGACGCTCGCGCACCGGCTCGCGCAGCACGGACAGCGGGTCACTTTGCTAGAAGCCGCCCCGCAACTCGGCGGACTCACCGGCGCCTGGAGCCTCGATACCGAAGACGGCCATCAGGCCGTATGGGACCGCTACTATCACGTCACGCTCCTGTCCGACAGCACGCTCCGCGACTTACTGGAAGAGATCGGCCTTGCCGACGATATGCGATGGGTCGAGACGAAGACCGGCTTCTATAGTGGCGGCGAGTTGTACTCGATGTCCAACTCGGTCGAGTTTCTCAACTTCCCGCCCCTGACGTTTGTCGAAAAGCTCCGGCTCGGCGGCGCCATTTTCTACGCCTCAAAGATCAAGGATTGGAAGCAACTGGAAAAAATTCCGGTCGCAGACTGGCTACGCAAATGGTCTGGCGAAGGGGTCTTTCAAAAAATCTGGTTGCCGCTGCTCAAGGCGAAACTTGGCGAGACCTACAAAGAGACTTCGGCGGCGTTCATCTGGGCGCACATCAACCGCATGTACGCGGCGCGGCGGTCGGGGCTCAAGAAGGAGATGTTCGGCTATGTCCGCGGCGGCTACGCTCGGATTTTGGACCGCATGGCGGAAGTCTTGCGAGAAGAGGGCGTCGAAATCTGCTGCTCGGCTCCGGTTCGGAATGTAACCGCGACAGACAACGGACGCGTAAACGTAGAACTTGGCGAAGGCGATCTGTCGCAGTTCGACAAGGTTGCCTTCACGGTGCCATCGCCCATCATCGCCCGGGCGTGCCCCGACATGGACGCCGACCAGCGGCGCCGCCACGAAGAGACCAAATACATGGGCATCGTCTGTGCGTCGCTGTTGCTCGACAAGCCGATCTCGCCCTACTACGTGACCAACATCACCGACACGTGGGTGCCGCTCACCGCCGTGATCGAGATGACGACGATCGTCCATCCCGAAGAACTAGGCGGCAAGTCCCTGGTGTACTTGCCGAAGTACGTGCCGTCGGACGACCCGCTGTTCGACGAATCGGACGAAAGCCTACGCGAACGATGGATCGGCACGCTTGAGAAAATGTATCCCGGGCACTTCTCACGCGACCAAGTCGCCGCGTTTCAGGTATCGCGGGCTCGGCACGTCATGGCGTTGCCTACGCTTCGCTACTCCGAAAAGTTGCCACCGATGCGGACGTCGATCCCCGGCGTCTTCGCGGTCAACTCGGCCCATATTCTCAAAGGCAATTTGAACGTCAACGAAACGATTCAGGTTGCCGATGAGGCCATTGCTGGCGTCTTGGCCACGGAGCTTGGTCCGCCACCGCGTTCGACGACGGGCATAGCAACTGGCAGCGAATCGCGAACCGAAACTACTCTCGCAGGATCTTCCCAGGCGGCGACCGATGTCGAAACCGATCGCGAGCTTGTCGCTCGATCTTGATAACAAGTGGGCGTACCTCCGCAACCACGGCGCCGCGTACACCGAGGGCGTTCGCACCGAGAGCGTACACACCGAGAGCGACGACCCGAACCGCTACGCCAGCTACTTGGGCGAAGTAGCGCCGCGGATTGTCGGCTTCTTCGCTGAGCGCGAGCTTCGAGCAACCGTGTTTGTCGTCGGCAAAGACTTGGAGCTTGCCGACGGGCGCGAAGCCGTGTCGCAGTTTGCCAACGCTGGGCACGAGATTGGCAACCATAGCCAAAGTCATTTCCCGTGGCTGCAGAGTCTGCCGCCCGAGCAAGTAGAGTACGAACTGGTGGCAGCCGAGCAGGCGATCGAATCACTCACGGGCGTCACGCCCGTTGGCTTCCGGGCGCCTGGCTTTAGTTGGTCTCCCGAACTGCTCGCTCTGCTCGTCCGGAGAAATTACCAGTATGATGCGTCGACGTTCCCTACGATCATCGGACCGCTAGCGCGGGCTTACAGTCGATTGCGTTTGCCTTCGCGTCAGAGTGATACCGAGGGCGATCCGCCACCGCAGTCATTCGCCAGCCTCGCCGATGCTTTTCGTCCGTTGCGGCCATACCAAATCGATACGGCAGCCGGTCCGCTCGTCGAGGCGCCGGTGACAACGATGCCGCTGCTGCGGATCCCGATTCACGTCACCTACCTGACCTTCCTCGCCCAATTCTCGACCGCCGCGGCGAAAGCTTACCTGCGAACGGCCCTCGCGCTCTGCCGTCTGCGAGGCGTGGCGCCATCGATGCTGCTGCATCCGCTCGATTTCCTTGGCATCGAGGACGAGCCGCAACTGGCGTTTTTCCCCGGAATGAAGCTCGCCCGCGAGCAAAAAATGGAACTGCTTCACTGGCTTATCGAAGCCATGCAACAGACTTGGCGGGTCACGACGATCCGTGACCACGTTGCCGAGGTGTGCGGGCAGACAGCAGAAAGCGGCGCCGCCGAACAGCCGGCGAGCGAGGTCGTCACCCTGTGATGACAATGCCACAGGCCGCCGACTCGTCAACTAGCGGGCCTCGTACGTTTTGGATCGGGGTCGCTCTGGCGGTTGTCGTCGCCGGCGGGTTGCGTGTTTGGGGCCTCAACGCTGAGTCGCTGGACATCGACGAAGTCTATGAGATCCGCCATCAGTCGGTCAGCATCAGCGAGCTGGCGAATCGCCAAGATAGTTTTCCACCACTAGGGCGATGGCTCTTAGGCATTTGGCTAGCGGTGGGCGGCGACGCCTCGGCGCGTTGGTTTTCGCTGGTAACCGGTTTGTTGGGCGTGGTGGCGATAGGGCTGCTCGGTCGCTGCATAGGGGGCGATCGAATCGGGGTCCTTGCCGCGTGGTTGGCCGCAATTTCCGCCAACCACTTGCTGTACAGTCAACAAGCGCGGCTCTACGGCCTTTATCTCCTATTCGCCACCGCGTTGATGATCGCCGCCTGGCGACTACGGACGCATGACCGCTGGTCAGACTGGCTCTGGTTTGCCGTGGCCGCTTGGCTGACACTGGCGACACACTACTACGCGGCGCTTTTGATTGCCCTGTTGTTCGTATTGGTGTTCGCCGAACTATCGTGGCCACGGCGGCGACGCACGATGGTTGCAGCGGGGATGTTCGCCGTCGCCTGTTTGCCGCTCGCCTACTGCTTGAAGGTCGACCTTGGTCGAACGAAGTACGATTACCTGACGGCAAGCTTCGACTTCTCCGCGTGGGCATACACCTACCTGACGCTCGTGTCGGGCTTTACGCTCGGCCCTCCGATGAGTGCACTGCGTGAACTTTCGGCTGCCGAGGGCATGCGCGCGCTCACGCTCTGGGCGATCGCAATTTGCCTCGCGGTGGGTGTGCTCGCTTGGTCCTGCATCCAACGTCTGGCTTGGCGGGATTCGCTGTGGCTATTCACACTGCTG
>JBCDCL010000385.1:0-3700 GCA_039182175.1 Planctomycetota bacterium | reverse complement strand
CGGCGTTGTATGCCGGCCCAGGACGAACAACGTCGGAGATCAAAACGCCTTCGCCTCCCGCCAAGTTTAGGACCCGCCGCATCCGCTCCGGCACTTCGCGAGGCGATACGCCCAGGTAACCACGTTCGATCCAGCCATCTCGCTTGAGCAACTCGTACTGCCGGCGAGCGATCGTCGACGGGATGGCGAAGCTTATGCCGCGGTACGATTGGCCAATGATCGCTGTGTTGATGCCGACGACGTTGCCATTGACGTCCACCAGCGGACCGCCACTGTTGCCAGGATTAATGGCGACATCGGTCTGCAGGTACTCCTGGTACGCGGTGTTGGTAACGCCGCTAGAACTTCGCCGGCCAAGGGCACTCACAATGCCGAAGGTGACACTCCTCCGCAAACCAAAGGGACTCCCCGCAGCCCAGACCAAGTCGCCCACTTGCAGGTCGTCGCTATCGCCCCACTCCGCGGCGATTAGGTCGGGCAGGTCGATTTTGAGCACTGCCAAATCGGTCGCCTCGTCGGCGCCGATGATCGTGGCCTCCGTAATGCGTCCATCGTCAAGTTCGACGAGCAGGCCATTCGCGCCGGTCACCACGTGGAAGTTGGTGAGGATGTACCCTTCCTCGTCGACAATAACGCCCGAGCCCTGCCCCTCTTGGCCGCGAAAACCAGGCCGTTGCACGCTCACGACGCTGGGACCAATTCGCTTCGCAACCAGCCGAGAGCCGGTCATCAAGTCCTGCAAACGGACGCGATCTTCCGACAGGCCTTCGGTCGCCACATCGTAATCGGCCCGCTGCTGGGCGTAGCGGTAGTGATAGGAAAAATGGCGGACCAAATAGGGCCCAGCGATGAGCAACGTGAGCGCAGCAAAGATGAATACCAGTCGGCGAATGCGATTGGCGAAGGCGTACGGATCGGGGTCCCGTAGCACGAGATTCGGCTCTGAAAACGTGCGGGCGGGCTGCGTCGAGCCTCCCGCCTCGCCGTCCGCGGAAGCCTGTTCCTCTAGATCATCATGCTCACGCATACGCGACTCTCCTTCGACCGACGCCACAGACAAGCCGCGGCATGTACTGCTGTCGATTATAGCGAGCGGTGACCAAAGGGGCACGTGCCACGCGATTAGCCACATTTACCGGCAGAAGCCGCAAAATCACCCCAATGGCAGGCAGGTAAACGGCCGGCGCCGGAGCTTGCGGATACCGATTGAGCTACGTTTGCAGCGGGCCGGCGGTTCGCCCCCAACCTCACGCAAACCCCGTGACGCGACCTACGCCATGAACGAAGCTCCGCTGCTAGAAGAACCCCAGGAGTCGCTGGAGGCGTCGGCCACCAATCCGGTTTGCGAAAAGTGCGCAAGGCCCGTCGCCAGCCAAGAATTGAGTGCCTGTCCCCACTGCGGTTGGTACGCACGTGCTGGGGTGTTTGTTGAAATCGACCAACAGTGGGAAGCCGCGACCGCCGGTCCCGGCAAACAGGAAGTACCGAAAACGCATCTGCAAGTTTGGATGACGCTCATCCCTGGTTGGTGCTGGTTGGCCTGGGGCTGCGGCGTATTGGCGGTGATCGGTAGCATCGCCGCACGCGTGCTGATCGCCGACGAAGCGTTTCGCAGCACTTGGTCTGTGACACAACTATTCGCCGGCATGGGCATCGGCCTGCTGTGCCACGTGACGACGTTTATCTTCGTGTCGTTCGATGATCCTGACTTAAGCATCAGCGATATCGTCGTAAGCCCTCTCAAGCCATGGAAGAAGTTATTCCAACAGATGCCCACCCGTCAGTGGGTGGTTTGCTTGAATACATTCGGCATGACAGCCGCCGTCGGAGCGATGTTCATCATTGGCGGCATTCCCTACGAGCGAGTTTGGGATTGGGGCATTACGCCACCGGCAAAGAAGAGCTTGCTGAACGCGATCGCCGAAGCGGCGCCCGACAGCTCTTCCGATATGTCGATGGAAGAGGCCATGTCCCAGTTTGCCGAGGATGCCGCCGTCGACGGAGCGGGCGGACCCAAGGGCAACGGCAAACCGGCAGCAGGCGCCAAAGTCGCTCGTAAAAAAGCGGACGTGCTGATCTTGGGATATCATCTTGATCGAAACAACCTGATCAGCGAGTTCCTGGTCGCCAGCGAAGTCAACGGCACGCTCTTCTACGGCGGCCGTGTGATTCCTGTCTTTACGCCTGACGAAAGTATGCATCTGGTCGAGCGACTGCGTTTGGCACACGCACCACGCCCAACCGTATCGGCGCCAGACGGCGCCACGTGGCTGCAGCCTCGGTTCACTTGCCGCATTTCCTACGACAAGCGTGTCGAGTCGGGCCGGCTGCAAGGGATCGCTTGGGAAGAAATGCTCGGCGAGATTAAGCTGCCTTGGTAAGCGTTCTGGTCCAAAGCATCCAATTCTCACCGACAAACTAGCCGGCGTCGCCAGGGCAGCTTATGCTCACAGCATGGCAGCCAACGCCCGCAGCCCGAGCAGCGTGGAATCGAAGTACTTCCCCCATCCCGACCAGTCGGGTCCGGAAGGCTTGGTGGCGATCGGCGGCGTGCTGGAACCTGACTGGCTGATCGACGCCTATCGGCACGGCATCTTTCCTTGGCCCGATGCGGCCTACGAACCCATGCTGTGGTGGTCGCCCGACCCGCGGGCCATTATCGAACTCGACAGCCTGCATATCTCACGACGGTTGCGGCGCCGGTTGCGTAGCGACCGATTCTCGGCGAGCTGCGATGAGCAATTCGCTAGCGTCATCAACGCCTGCGCAACGGCCCCGGGCCGCCGCGGCGCCACGTGGCTAACCGACGAGATGATCGACGCTTATTGCCAGCTCCACGCCAGCGGCCACGCCCACAGCATCGAAATCTGGCGAGACGGACTGCTCGTCGGCGGAGTTTACGGGGTGGCAATTGGTGGCGCCTTTGCCGCCGAGTCGATGTTCTACCGCGTCCGCGATGCCTCGAAAGTGGCGGTCGCGTATCTAGTAGCTCACCTCAATGCCCGCGGCTACGGGCTGCTCGACATCCAGCAGTGGACCGAACATACAGGCACGCTGGGCGCCGAGGAGATCGGGCGAGAAGAGTACCTTGCCCGCCTCGCATCGCAAGTCGATCGGCCGGTCACATTCGGCGAGCAAATCGAACCGGTCGTGTGGTAAGCCTGAGCCTAGCCAATCAATGGCCGCAACACGTTGCGACTAATCCGCAGCGATTGCTGCCGCCGAGCAAGTTCGCCCTCGAAGGCTTCGTCTTCAACCTCGATACACACCGGCCCGTCGTAGCCTGCATCGGTAAGTGCCCCGATCCAGGCGCCCCAATCGATATCGCCCAAGCCAGGGATTTTCGCCGTCGACCGGTCCATCGGCGGCACGAGCGTACCAACGTCGTTGAGCCGATGCGTATCGATACGCATATCCTTGGCGTGGGTATGAAAGATCTTGGGACCAAACTCTCGGATCGGTTCTATCGGATCGATCAACTGCATCCGCAAGTGCGACGGGTCGTAGTTCAGTCCGAAGTGGTCCGACGGGATCATCTCAAAGAGCCGCCGCCAGACTGCAGGCGAATGGGCAAGGTTCAGCCCAAACTGCCACGTCTTTTCATAAAGCATCGGGCAGTTTTCGATGCCAATCCGCACGCCCTGCTCTTCTGCATGACGAATGATCGCTGGCCAGACTTCGCCGAAGCGTTGGAAGTTCT
>JBCDCL010000384.1:0-3705 GCA_039182175.1 Planctomycetota bacterium | reverse complement strand
CGTGCGAACGAGTTCGTTTGACGCACTGCGATGGCGACCGACAATAGTGGCAGTGCCGCCCTGCCCCGTTCGGATTCTCTATGCGTTTGCTTGTCCTGCTAGTTTGCTTGCTCATTGCCTTGCCTGCCGCGGCGGCGACGGTGCAGCTTGACGATGGGCGGACGCTCACCGGACGCATCGTCAAAGTGGGCGGCGTTGCCGAGGATCCGACCGATCCCGTGCCGGGCGCCGGCGAAGTAAAGGTCGAGTCGATCCTGGTGGTCGACGATGGACTGCGACGAACGTTTGTTTCGTCACGCCGCGTGCGAGCAATTCTTGACGACGCCGTCGACAAACCTGTGAAGATCGAGCTGTGGCAAAACCATGCCACCCGGGGCGCAGTGATCGGTCGCGTCGGCCGGCTGCTTGGCGTATCACCCTTCGACGAGTATGGCCGCCGCGTCTACGAGATGCAGGGCCCCAGTGGTCCGCTACCGGTCGTGCAAGGCATTACGGAGATCACGCCCGTCTACACACGCGTGCGAGGCCTCGTGGCCGACCCGCGTAGTTACGTTTGGGATATGCGAATCGCCACTAGCAGCATCCCGCGAGAGACGCTTAACCGGGTGCTCAAGAATGCCACGCCACCGGGCGATCTGGATGCCCGTCTGCAGGTGGTGCGATTGTTCTTGCAGTCCAAACGGTTTCGCGATGCCCGCCGAGAGCTCGAAGCGATCGCCAAAGACTTTCCAGAGGCGACCGACCTGGCGAACGACATTCGTCAGCTTCGGCAACTTGGCGCCCGTAGCATCTTGGACGAGATCGAACTTCGCCAACAGGCCGGCCAGCATCAGTTAGTGCGGGCTCTGCTAGAAAACTTCCCCTCCGAAGAAGTGGCTGGAGCAACACTCGAACGAGTTCGCGAACTGCTCGAAGAGCTCGACACGGCCGACAATCGGCGGGCGTACGCGATCCAGTTGCTCGAGACCAACGTCGCCCAGATCAAGGAGCCGAAGGTTCGCAAGATTGCCGAGGAGATTCTTGGCGAGATTGCTGCCGAGTTGAACGATGTCTCGATTATTCGCTTGGCGGCCTTCCTGCAACTGGCCGATGGCGGCACGCTGTCGCCGGAGCAGAAGTCGGCCCTCGCGATTAGTGGCTGGCTATTAGGCACGAACGACGCCACCGACAACCTGGCCGTGGCATTGTCGCTCGTCGACGTTCGTCAGAAGGTGCTTGAGTACCTGCGCGAGCCGTCGCAAATCGAGCGGGATCGGCTGCTCGTCGAAATTCGCGACATGGAAGGCGCCAGTGTCGAGCGAATTGCCGAGCTATTGAAGTTGGTGAAGCCGCCCCTACCGATCCTCGACGACGCCGTGCGGGGGCCCGGTTTTTTTGAGCTAACCAAGTCGCTCGGCGGCAGCATGCCCGACGTGCGGTACTTGGTGCAGTTGCCGCCGGAGTACGATCCGCTGCGAAGCTACCCGGCGGTTGTCACGCTGAACGGGTTGGGCTACTCGCCTGAGCAGCAGGTCGATTACTGGGCAGGGCCCGAAGTTACGGCTGGCGGCGCCGACCAACCGCCGGTGCGTCGCGGTCAAGCGACCCGGCGAGGTTACATCACCATCGCCATCGATTGGCAACTGCCCGACCAGTTTGCCTATGGCTACTCGGCCCGCGAACACCTGGCCGTGCTGGCGTGTTGCCGCGATGCGATGCGGCGGTTTGCGATCGATACCGACCGCATTTTTCTCACCGGGCATGACATCGGTGGCGACGCCGCCTGGGATATCGCCACCAGCCACCCCGACCTGTGGGCTGGCGTCATGCCGATGCTTGCTCGGGCGAATCGCTACGTTGATTGGTACTGGCAGAACGCCGAGTTCGTGCCGTGGTACTTCGTCGCTGGCGAAATGGATGGCGGCAAGACAGCCCACAATGCCCGCGAGCTAGACCGTTACCTCAAGCGTGCCCGCTACGATGCGACACTAGCGGAATTTCTTGGCCGTGGACATGAACCCTTCAGCGATGAAATTCAGCGGCTGTTCGATTGGATGAATCGCAAGCGACGTCAATCGGCGCCCGAAGAGTTCGACGTTTACACGATGCGGCCGTGGGACAACTTTTTCTGGTGGGCCGAGTTTGGCGACCTGCCTGCCAAAGCGATGGTCGCCCCCGGCACGTGGCCACCCAAGCGTGGCGTCCGTGCGGCTCGCCTGCAAATGCGAAAGTACGAAGGCAACAAACTAAGCATCAACGCCCGGGCGGGCCGAACCACCGTTTGGCTATCGCCTGACGTGGTTGACTTCGATCAGCTCATCAAGGTGGAGCTCAACGGCCGATCGATGATCGACCGCGATAACCCGGTCGAACCCGATCTACGCGTGCTGCTCGAAGACACCCGCACCCGCGGCGACCGCTTCCGCCCCTTCTGGGCGAAGATAACGGCGCCGTGATGCGGCTATCGGCTGTCAGCCATCGGCTATCGGCTTCTGTAGACCGCAGACTGTGGCTCGGCGAAACCGAATACTCCGTCTGCCGAGAGCCAACAGCCAACGGCCGACAGCTTTCTCACTGCCCTGCTTTGCTAAGCACCACGCCGGTGATGAACCAGCCGTCGTCGTCGGTGCGGATGGATCGGGCGGCAGGGCCGAAGTAGCGGCGGGCTAGCTCGAACGTCGGCAGTTGCGAGCCATCGATCCGCTGCTTGCGAACGATGCCCTGCTCTTCGTCCTCTTGCGTGGTGAGCAGTTCGTTGAGGAAGCGGCCGAAGAACGATTGCGACTGTGGCATCAGCCCCTGGCGAATCAACTCATAGCTGGGGCGGATGCTTTCGTCGGTGCGGTAGAAGGCCCAACTGCACCGCTCGCGGTCAGCGAGTTTGTCGAGTGTTTGCATCGCCACTTTGAAGTCGAGACTTTCGGCCAGCGACTCACGCGGCTCGACGCCGAAGAGCACTTGCCGCAAGAATTCAACGTCCGAAGCGACGATCAATTGATTGCCCTTCAGGCAGACGGCGGCACGTTTTACCAGTCGCTCGGGCGTGTCGGCCTCTTCTTCGAAACCACCCTCTTCGTCGAGCAGCAGCAGATCATCCGGCAGATCGGCCCGGGTGAGGGTTTCGTCCTCGGGAACGATTTCCCAGTAGGGCACGCCGTTGATCTCTTGCTTCAGGGCGCCGTCGTTCTCCATCAACTTATCGATGGGCGAGCGGAGCAATTCGGCGTTGGTCACTTCGACGACGATCGTGTACCGCTCGCAGTCCGTGGTGATCGGCAGCTTGTAGTCGGTCATCATCGTGATCCGCTTCCCGAGGTTTTTGACTAACTGCTTACGCACCTGGATCTCGGGGCCATAAGGATCTTCCTCGAAGCTGTCGAGCGTATGACGGAAGGCGCCTTCGTAGCCACTCATGGCGTCGAAGAGGCTTTCGACATGGTCGAAGGCATTCAGAATGTCGAGATTCACCGTGGCGTAGGTCGCGATCATTCGCGGCGTCCAAGACTGGACCGGCATGTTGGGGCGGTTAGGCAGCTCCGCCATTCGCATGCCAAGGTTGTATTTCTCTTTGGCCGACTTGCCTTCGGTGCCCGGCTTGGGCGGTGCGTAGACAGCCGTCCGGTGGATGATGTCTTCCTGCTCATTCACCGCCAGGCTGATGTGACCACCGATGCCGCGAATGGCGTCAAAACCTTGCTCGGCAAGCAGCGTAATCGTGTCTTTGCG
>JBCDCL010000383.1:0-3710 GCA_039182175.1 Planctomycetota bacterium | reverse complement strand
GGCCGGACGACTTGCGATAGGTCCTGCTCTGGATCAGCTTCGATAAAGAACTGATCGTAAGGCCGCTCGCCCCGCTTGTAGGCCTGAAACCAATCGCTGTGCTGCGAGCAGTGGTTGAGCACCAGGTCGAACATCAACCGGTAGTCTTTGCCAAGCCGGCGGATGTCTTCCCAGTCACCCGCGTCGGGATCGACCGCCAGGTAGTCGATCACCGAAAAGCCATCGTCCGACGAGTAGGGACAAAACGGCAAGAGGTGCACCGTGTTGATTTGCTCTTCGAGACCTTCACGCCGCAGCCAACCGTGAAGCGTCGCCAGTGGCGTCTTGTCGGGCGAACGAAGCAGGTCGGCATAGGTGATCAGCACCACATCCTGCTCGGTCCACCGCGGCTGGCTATCTGCGTGGCCATCTGCCTGGAGCGCGGCAATGACGTCGGCAGTCGCCTCATCAAGACGCGTAAGAACCTCTGGCGCCAGGGAGCCATAGACACGCTCAACGCGAGCAACAACCTGGGGCAACTCCGAAGGGGCAGGCAAGGCGGGACTCCTTGGTGGGCGGGCGGGACCAGGAGTATAGCCGATCCGCATTGCGAACGTCGATCTCGCCGCACGCTCACATTTGTCAAACTAGCGACAGACTTTAAGTAGAGGGGATGGGGGGATAATTCTGGAGATGAGGGGGATGGTCTTTCCTGGCGTGGGATCCACGCTGCTGAAACGACGCGTTGTGTGGCGAAGAAGGTTGGATGTGATTTTAGGGCATTGCTGACTTCGGCGCCCTCGTATTTCAATCAGCAAGGCATGCCAGTCGTTAGACGATGCCTACCCGGCAGCCATCCCCCTCATCTCCAGAGTCATCCCCCTTATCTCCTTCACCGAGACGTCGCCAAAGACGTAATGACTGCTCAGCAATCAAAGATCGTCGTGGCCGGTGACGTTGGTCACCAGGGCTCGCAGCTTGCGCTTGAGTACGGCGTAGCTATAGAACCGCTTGCTGAGTTCGTAGTTCTTCTCAACCATCGCTTCGCGATACTCGACATCGTCGATCACTCGTTTGACGCGTGAGACCGTATCGCGGGTGATGTAGCCGTTCATCGTGATGACGTCAAAATCCTGTGGCTCGATGTCGGAGACGAAGATCGAGTAGCGATTCACGAGCACCGGCTTGCGGTAATAGAATGCTTCGATCAAGGCGTTGCCAAAGCCCTCGTACAGGCTGGGGTAGGTAATGAAGTCGGCATGCAGGTAGGCGTCGGCTAGCAGGTAGACCTTCTCTCCGTTGGCGTCAAAGCCCCGTTCTTCACCAATGCGGTTGGGAATGAGCCGCAGGTCGACGCCCTGGTTTTCCGCCATGTCGTGCAGGGCGGTTAGGTACTCATGGCCTTCGTCGCCCGACTCGTGCGAGATCACCAGCTTGCACTTGGGATTGCCGAGCGCTTTGATCAGGCTGATCGAGTGCTCGATGCCCTTGCGGGGAACAATCCGCGTCGGCTGCAGGAAGAGAATGTCGTCCGGTTCCAGGCCAATCGCTTGGCGGAAGTCGGCGTTGTAGTCGTCGATGCCTGGCGGTGGATTGGCGAAGTCAAGCACATTGGGCACCAAGACGCTCGACACCCCGCGGCGGTGCGACAATGCCCGCTGCGCTTCGGAGTTGATCGTCACGTGCTGAATGCAAGGCACTGTGCACGGGAACGCCATCCGCAGTAAGTCGCCAACCGAATTGACGCTAAACCGATCGCGTTCCCAATAGAAGTCGTGATGGTGAGCGATCGTCGGGAAGTTGGTCTCGGCGACGAACATACTTATCGCCACGCCCAGCGGCACGTTCATCGGTATGCACAGCGCGTTCTGCACGATCAAAATTTCGATTTCAAACTTGCGAACGAAATCGTATAGCGATCGCTTGAGGTGCTCCGCCAACGCGAAGATGCGGCGACTGACTTCGGGGTCGCGGGTTGGCTTGCCGAAGATGCGGTCGTTTATCCACTGGATGTCGGGATGACCAAAGTAAGCGTGCGGCACCAACATGCTGACGGCAGGGTCGGTGTCGAGCTTGCCGGCGTACCAGTAGCTGACGTTGTTGTATTCCCACAGCAGCTTGGCCCACTTCGCCGCTTCGAGCGACACGCCATCGGTGCCGGCAAAGCGAGTACCAACGAAGCCTATCTTGTGGCCAGTCTTAATGGGCGCAGATTCGTCGGACATCGTAGATCGTGCGACTAGGAGATCGCGGGTGGAGGGCGGCGGTTGGGTGGAGGTAGGGCAGGGGAGTGGCCGCCGGGCGTGGCCCTCCGCCAAGGGCGCCACCCGATGGTAGGCACTCTAACCTACCGCTCCGAAAATGTACGACCCCCTCAGCGGCCCGCAAGCGACAAAATCGTTAATAGTTGGCCAAGCTCGGTAACCACCGCGTCGGGCTCTAGGCCCGCCACGCGGGGGTCGTCTTCTCGCCAACGAAGCGACCGGGCATCGCCTGCGAACAGGGCCGTGCGAAAACCGACTTCCGCCGCCGGCCAAATGTCATTCCGCATATCGTTGCCGACGTAGAGAACTTCCGCCGGTTGAATGCCGTTGGCGGCCAGGGCTTCGGCAACCCGCTGGTAGAGGAAGGTCCCTGGCTTGGCTTGCAGGTGGGCGTATGACCAAGAAGAAAGTCGCTCCTCGAATCCCCACTCCGCAAGCGACTTTCCCGCTAGAGCGGGGAATGCCTGCGGCGTGAAAAACTGAGCGTTGCTAACGATCCCTCGCCGCAGACCGGCCGTGGCGATCGCGTCGAGCAGGTCCGCCAGTCCTGGCATAGGCCAGATGGAGTTTACCCGGCATTCGTACTCGGTCGCCAGCCTGCGGGCAGTGGCGTCATCGAGCGCGATCTCGCCATCGCTCAGCCGCTGCACGGTCGCTTGCCACGTGGCGACGATGTCGACTTCGGGATACTCAACGTCTGACTCGGCGTGCGACGTTTGGATGGTCTCCAGCAGAGAGTCGACCACCTGCTGGCCATCGACGCCCAGCGATACGCCGACCGCGGCCAAGGCTTCCGTCGCCGCTTCTCCCTTTGCGGCGCCCGACGTTAGTGAGATATCGCCCGACGCACTGATCAGCAGCGTGCCGTAGATGTCGAACAGCACCACGCGAATGCCTGGCAGAGCTGGCAAGCGGGGCTCGACGCCGGTTGGCTGGGGCGAGAGGGGCTCGCTCAGGCGGTGGATGATCGTAGCGATCTCGTTCATGCGATAGTGAGCACACCGCGACAGGCCCGCTGGGGCAGCTTACGCCTCGACGCGAATCGGGCAGAGTCGGTCGAGTCGCAGGAAGGAATTGAGGATCGCTTCGCCGGCGGCGGCAGGGTCGACGTGGTCGCTCGGCTCTTCGGCGATGACCGCCTGATAAACATCGGCCAAGCGGCTGCCGACCGCCGTGGGCGAGTAGGCTTCGCGAACGCAGGCGGCGTTGGCCTCGATGACGTTGGTCTGGTCGCGGCCCTCGAAGAATAGCGCCGCATCAAATCCCGGATTGCAGGCAGTCACCTGCTCAAGCGCTGCGGTGCGATCTTGCGCTACGTGGCTAATCGCCTCGGTCTGGCTGAGCGATGGCAAGTGGGCGAAGTCGATAGAATCGCCCGCCAGCAGCTCGTCCAGCTGCTTCTCGGTGTCGGCAGCCGGCGTCGTATTGAAGTCGCGGCAGACCCAGCCGTGCAGCTCTAGCAGTTGC
>JBCDCL010000382.1:0-3718 GCA_039182175.1 Planctomycetota bacterium | reverse complement strand
TCTTGATAGCCTGCGATGACGCTCGCGGCGACGACGTTGAGCAAGATGTTTATCGATAGCCATGACAGCCGCAGGCGCGATCGTCGAAACGTCGGCATCGAGCGTACTTCTTCTTCGACAACGCCAAGCGAACGGCGGAAGTCGCTCGCGGCTTGCTCCTGCGTTGCCTCGTCAACCGCTTCGCGACTCACCACGCCAAGGAGTAGGCCGGCTTCGTCGGTGACGGGAACGCCCAGGAATGCGTGGTCGTCGAATAGTTCGACAAGTTCGTCAAGCGTTGTATCGACCCGGACCGATAGCGGATCGCGCACCATGATTTCTGACAGCGGCGCCGCGTCTTCCGCCAGCAGCAAATCGCGTAGCCTAAGCACACCGGCCAAGTGCCGGCCCTTGTTGTCCGTGACGTAGGCGTATTGGATATCAAGCTTGCGAAGCCGCTCGACATCTTTGCGGAGTTGCCTGCGGACACGGTCCGACGAAGCAGTGCTGCGGAACGAAACCACCTCGGTCGCCATCAACCCACCTGCCGAGTCGGGGGCGTAGTCGGCAAGCTCCTTCAGCTGCCGAGCCTCCTCAGGATCCATGGCACTGAGGATCGCTTCGGCATCCGTGTCGCCGAGCGCAGCAACAACGTCTGCCTGCTCGTCACTCGGCATCTCGTGCAGAATGGCAGCGGCAGTCTCTGGCTCGAGCAAGCCAACCGCTTCGATCGTTTCCACATCGGGGATCTCATCCAGCACCTCGGCCGCCGCGGCTGGATCGATCGCCGAGAGCATGGCTGCCTGATCGCTATCGGACAACTCGCAAAATGCACGCGTCGTTTCTCGGGCGTCGTGTGTTTCGAGGTAGCCTTCGAGTAGTTCGACGTTGCCTTCCCGGATCGCGTCAGCGAACTGCGCCGGATCGGGCGCCGGCGTGGTGGATGGCTCTTGCGTGGGCTGATTCATCGTTGCTTCCTCTTCTTCATTTAAATCCATTTCAGGCGGCGGAATACGGCAAGCATAATGACGCCGACCGCCCCCATCGAGCCGACAACTGCCCAATAACTATTCGGACTATCACTCGATGGCCAGACGGGAAGATTCATGCCGTAAACGCCAGCGATGAGCGTCATGGGCATCATCACGGCAGTTAGCACAGTCAGTGTTCGGACGATATCGTTAGTCCGCGTCGCAATCGTCGTATTGTAGTTTTGCACCACAGCGCCGAGGCGTTCTTGGAGGCCGACGACGCGGTCATTGGCGTGCAACAAATGGCTGCGGACGGTACGAAACCTCTTGCCAAGCTTCTCCGAAATGTCGTCGAAGTCACCCTCGGCAAGTGGCTCCAAGAGGCCCCGCTGCCCTCCGACCAGGCGGCGTATTTCGATCAGATGCCGGCGAATCCGTGCCGTATCTTGGATTAGTTCGCCATCGGAGGTGGGATCGTATGAGCGTTCCTCGCACTCATCGAGTTCGTGTTCGTACTGATCCAAGAGATCGAGATACCGATCGACCATCCCGTCGATAATGCGGTACAGCATCTGGTCGACGCCTCGCGAGAGAACGGCGCCAGCGTTTTTTTCACAGCGTCTGCGGAGGGAGGCGATGGCACGTGACGGGCTCTTGTGGATCGTCACCAAAAACCGATCGCCACGGAACATGGCCAGCTTGCGAGACTCTAGCTCGATGGTTCCCTGAGGGATGATCACGCCGTAGGCGACCACCAGCAGGTAGTCGTTGCGTTCGTCGATGCGGGGTCGTGGCTCGCCGGTCAGACATTCTTCGAGATCGTCATCGTCGAGTTGAATGATCGCGTTGAGCCGCTTGAGGGCCTCTTCCGTCGCGTCTTCAATATCAACCCAGACGACCGTTCCGGGCTGGCCCCAAACTTCCTTCAAGTCTTCCCAGGTGGCAATCTCCGCGGCTGGTTTTCCTTGCGGCTTGGCAACGCCCCACATATGAAATCCTCGCCGTTTGACTACTGGCCGACCATGGTAAAAGGGTTACGATAGCATCACGACAACGGGAAGGCATAGCTCATTCGCCGTGTCTCCGTTGACGCGAACTGGGCGCCAACGATGGGAAGCAGTCCCCGAGCGTCATAGCGGAGAGTTCGGCTACCGCGCAGCGACTTGGGTCATGTGATAAACTTAGCGTCGCGAAATTCATCTCCTGCTATCGAACTGCCCCCATGGCAAAGAAACGCAACGCACCATTGCAGACCATTGGTTGGCGTGAGTGGATCAAATTGCCACAGCTGGGTATCGAAGCCGTCAAAGCGAAGGTGGACACGGGGGCCCGATCGTCGAGTCTCCACGCCTTCGACGTCGTTGAATTCGACCGGGATGGCGTCCACTGGGTACGCTTTGCGGTGCATCCCCGGCAGCGTAGCCGTGATGGCATCGTCGAGGCTGAGGCCCCGATCCTTGAGTACCGCATGGTGCGAAGCTCAAGCGGCAAAGCGACTCGGCGGCCGGTGATCATCACGCCAATCTGCCTGCTAGACGAAACTTGGGAAGTCGAACTAACGCTGGCCAATCGCGATGAAATGGGCTTCCGGATGCTGCTCGGCCGAGAGGCGTTTCGCGGACGCTTTTTGGTTGACGCGGGTCGATCTTACTACGGCGGAAAGCCTCCAAAAGCAGTCCGGCTAGGAAAACCGGCTAAAACCTCCAACAGCCGCAAACGCGGCGAGAAGAAACCGACATGAAGCTTGCCATCCTTTCTGCGGCCCCTCGTTGCTACAGCACCGCCCGGCTTCGCCAAGCGGCGGAAGAGCGTGGCCATACGGTCAAGGTGCTTAACACCAATCGCTTTGCGATCGAACTGGAAGAGGGTAAGCCCGCCCTCTACTTCCGGTCCAAGAAGCTAAGCGAATACGACGCGGTGCTGCCGAGAATCGGGGCTTCGATCACCTACTTCGGTACGGCCGTTGTTCGCCAGTTTGAACAGATGGATGTCTACACACCGAACACATCGCAAGGCATCAGCAACTCGCGCGACAAACTCCGGGCGCTGCAAATTCTTAGTCGACACGACATTGGCATTCCTTACACGACCTTCGTCCGCGAGCGTAAGGACGTAATGCCTGCCATCCAACGAATTGGCGGGGCGCCAATCATTATCAAAATCTTGGAAGGGACGCAGGGCGTCGGCGTTATTCTTGCCGAAACGACCAAAGCGGCCGAGGCAATTATCGAAACACTGCAAACCGCCAAGCAAAATGTCTTGATCCAGCGCTTTGTGAAAGAGAGCAAGGGACGAGATATTCGCGCGTTTGTGGTTGGAGACACCGTCGTCGGCGCCATGCGGCGGGTCGCCCAAGGTGATGAGTATCGTAGCAACGTCCACCGGGGTGGATCGACCGAGCAGGTAGATCTCGATCCGATCTACGCCGAGACCGCCGTGCGAGCAGCCCAGATCATGGGACTACGCGTCGCCGGCGTCGACATGCTTGAAGGCGCCAACGGACCGCAGTTGATGGAGGTAAACTCCTCGCCCGGGTTGGAGGGCATTGAAGGCGCGACCGAACTCGACATTGCCGGCGCCATCATCGAGTACATCGCAAACCAGGTGAATTTCCCCGAGATCGATCTGCGGCAACGGCTCACCGTCTCCAAAGGCTACGGCGTTGCCGACATCATCATTCAGGATGGTTCGGAGTACGTCGGTAAAACGATCGAAGAGACAGGCCTTCGCTCGAAAGATATTCTTGTGCTCAACCTGCACCGCGGCAC
>JBCDCL010000381.1:0-3722 GCA_039182175.1 Planctomycetota bacterium | reverse complement strand
GCCTGCCGACGTGTTAGCTCGTTGGCCATGTTGGTGAACTTTGAAAAAGAAACGTGACGCGGAGCGCTTCAGCGTTGCCCTGCGAGCCAAGACAGCAAATCGCGATTGAAGGCTTCGCTATCGGCGCCCCAGTAGTCCGTATCCGCGGGTACAGTGCCAGTAAGCCGCTTGCCGGTTTGGCTGCCAAGAAATAGCGACGCCATTCCTTCGCCGAGTACGATGATTCGACCGCCACTAGCGTGCTGTGCATAAACGCCGTGCGCGATGTCTGTCGGATCCCCTTGCTCGTCGAGGGCGAAGCTGAATGGCGTTCCTCCACGGACAGTACGGCTTCCGCTGTAGGGCAGTTCACGCCGCTCAGCGTTGATCGGCCCCGCTGGCGCCACGGCCCCACGATTGTGCAGATAGGGCGTGTCCGCCAACAATTCGATGCCGAAGGGCGACAGCATCTTATTCACCGCCGTCACTTCGAGCGGCGTTCGCTCCTCTTCGTCAAGCACCAGGAGCAGAGCGCTGCCTGCTTTAATGAATTCTTCAACGGCCTCGCACTCGCTACTACTGAACCACTTCTTCGGCATCAGAATGCAAAGAACATCGATTGCGTTTAGCGATTCGCTAGTAATCGGCTCGCTAGATAGACGCCAGTCGAGGCCGGCCTGATCAGCAACACTAGCCCAGCGGCGTTTGGCAACCCATTCGCCGTGGTGCGTGGTCGCGAGCACCACCGGTCGATTGGCGGCGTCTTCTCGCTTCTCCGATTGCGCGGCCTCACGCACAAGCAGCGGGTCGGGTGAGTCTGCCTGGCATAAGCTCGACGGAAGACACAGCAACAATCCTGCGATCAGTGCAGGCACGCGAGCTATCGAGCGTGGACAGACGAACGGCATGTAGGCAGGCATTTGCGTTCAGGGCATTGAAGCGACGAATAACTCGTGCAGCCCGCATACGCGTGCCACGGAGTCTTAACTCCGCGAACGACAATGATCTTACGCCCTATTTCTCTGAAAACGCCAATGCCACAGACCGCAAGAGCCTAACCACGATACGCGACCGCTCAGTGCTAGACACTGGCATGCACTTACTCGGTTTTCTTTTTCTCCTGCCAATGTAGAAACGTAGCCATCGTGATGCCGAACACGACACCGAAGGTTACCGTGCGATGCAGCTCCGGTTCGCCATTTAGGATCTGACTGACGATTGCCGAAACGATCGCCGTCGCAACGGCGTAGACTGCCGCGGTTTTGATCCACGTCTTCATGAACTTACTACTTTGCTAACCGTTTCGCCGTAAAGTGGGCAGGTATAAGTCTCATCCCGCGAGCTAGATCATTTACTTTGCCAGAGCAGAACCGCCGTGCTACACACGCTAACTCCCGCGCCCATAAGCGTGGCGTGTAAGAGCCCACGAGGCTGAGGACAACCAGTCTCATACGCCGTTACCTTGTCAAACGTCGCCCCCCTGCGTTTCTCGAGCCGAATTTAAGTCGCGGTTATCTCGGGCAAACCTTCGAGGACGCTATCAAGACTATCCATAAGCGTCGGGTTCGCGTCGCCCCACTCTCTTAAGTCGCGAATGGCTCCGCGTAAACGCATTTTCTCGACAGGCGGGTTGATCGGGTCAGGCCGCGATGTTTTGCGTAGCTCGAGGTACTCTTCAATCGCCTCGGTGGCGGCCTCATCGCGACCTGCCTGATGCAATGCCGCAGCAAGTTGGGGCAGGAACGACTCGTAGTGGTCAGCGTGCAGCACTCTGGCGGACGCGACGTACTCGCTAAACAAATCGGCAATGCGTGGCGGCGGATAACTTTGAATATGAGCAACCAGGTGGGCATTCAGCAGATTGAAGAATTCCGGATGCTCGATTCCAAGTTTCTCCTTCGCCTGCGGATAAAGCTGCTCGATCTTCTCCGCAGCGGCCCGACCACCACCGCGGGTGAGCCACCACGCTGCGAGCTGGCACTCTTGCTCGAGAAGCGTTGTTTCGTCGGCGGCGCCCGTCTGCTTCGCCTCAGCGATTTCCGCAAACCACTTTGCGACGAGCTTACGCACCTCGGCGGGCTCTTGGGCCACGGCGCCGCTCATGGCGAGCATCGTCGTCACACGCTCCGTGGCGGCCACGGCTGCCGCTTCCGCTTGCCGAGCCTTGTCGCGTTCGGCGATTGCCCACACAGAAGTCGCTGAGGTCGCAAACAAGCCCGCGAGCAGTGCGACAAATACCGCGCTCGCGGCAGCGACGGTCGCCTTGTTTCGCCGAACCAGCTTCCGCAAGCGATAACCGTAGCTCGGCGGTCGGGCCAACACCTCCTCGTCATTCAGGAATCGCTGGATGTCGTCGGCAAGCTCGCTCGCAGCGCTGTAGCGAAATTTGCGGTCCTTATCCAATGCCTTGAGAACGATCCAGTCCAGATCGCCCTTCAGCAGTGTCGCAAGCTGCGCAACGGGTGTGCTGTGCGATGCCGCCACTACTTCGGAATCGGGCCCCAGGGATGTTAGCAGAAGCGAAGGGCGTGTCGGTTCGTCGTCGACAATCATTCGCTTGAGGTCTTCCCACACTGCGACCTTCATCGCCTCGGGATTGAGCGGCGTGCGCCCGGTGAGCATCTCATAGAGCAAGACACCAAGCGAGTAGATGTCGCTCCTGGTGTCGATGTCGACGCCAGACCGCTCCGCCTGCTCAGGGCTCATGTACTGCGGCGTGCCGACGAGCTGCCGGAACTCGGTGAAGAGCGTCTTTTCCGTCAGCTCGGTATTGGTCGCTTTGGCGATGCCGAAGTCGATATTCTTTACCAGCGGCTCACCGTCCGCAATCGTCACCAAGACGTTGCTCGGCTTGATGTCGCGATGAATGACGCCCTTCTGATGCGCATGCTGCACAGCCCGGCAGACCTGCTGAAAAAGCTGTAGCCGCTCCGTGGTGGAAAGCTTGCCGCGATCGCAATAGGTGGTGATCGGATCGCCGCGAACTAGCTCCATGACGAAATAGGGCCGACCCGACTCGGTTGCTCCGCCGTCGAGCACTTGCGCAATGTTCGGATGATCCATCAACGCAAGGGCTTGCCGCTCCGCCTCGAAGCGGGCGACTACCTGCTTTGTATCCATACCAAGCTTGATGATCTTCAAAGCAACCCGGCGTTTAACGGGCTCTAGCTGCTGGGCCATGAACACATCGCCAAACCCACCCTGCCCGATTTTTTCGAGGAGCTTGTAGCGGCCGATCGTCGCGCCCGCTTGCTCGGGCGGCTCGGCATAGACGCCTCCAAAATCGACCGTGGGGTTGCCGAGAAACTCGCCGGCGTTGTCGTACGCTTCGAGCAGGCGGATGACTTCTGCTTTGACACTCGGATCGTCGCCGCATGCCGCGTCGAGAGCTTCGAGGCGTTCTCCTGTGGGGAGTTCGACGATCTGCTCAAAGATTGCTTGTGCGCGGCTCACGGTCTTCTTCCGACGATTCCGTCAGCATCTGGTACAACCGTGCACGGACGTACTTCCACCGCCTGTCGACCGTGCGAGGCGACATCTCCAAAGTCTCGGCGACCTCGTCGATGCTCAAGCCGGCGTAAAATCGTAGGCGGACGACTTGAGCAGCGTCGGGGCTCAACTCACCTAAGCGACAGAGTGCGTCGTCGAGCGCCAAAATTTCTGCAGAATCTTGGTCGCCGGCCAAATCGACCACGTTGATTGGCGCCCGCCGCATACCGGCGCCCCGCTTTTGCCGGCTACGT
>JBCDCL010000380.1:0-3724 GCA_039182175.1 Planctomycetota bacterium | reverse complement strand
GGTGGTGGTGGATCGCTGGAATTCATCGGCGATGGTTGGCGTCTTTCAGACTCATCCTAGCAGTGGCCGTGGGCATGGCAAAGCGACTGCGATGCCCGCAAGCCTCGCGTGGGCCGGCTTCGCTCTGTCTCAAGCAGCCCTCGTAGCGAGCACCCACGCAAGCCATAATCAGTAGACAATAATAGGTCATAGCGCGACCCGAGGGGTGGCGTCATCCGTGCTAGCCAACCAGCCCTCACACACGGCGTAACCGTCAATCGCAGCGACTGCAAAAAACACGAATGGGCCCGCGACGGTCTACCTCATTGGCGCCGGCCCGGGCGACCCGGGACTGCTCACGCTACGTGGCAGGGAGTGCTTGGAGCGGGCCGACGTGATCTTATACGACTACCTCGCGGGCCAGCGTTTGCTAGAGATGACTCGCCCCGATGCCCAACTCTATTGCCTCGGCCGGCACGGGCAGGGCAAGCTGTGGAAGCAGTCGGAGATCAACGAGCGAATCGTCGCCGAAGCACTCGCCGGCCGCTGCGTCGCCCGGCTGAAGGGTGGCGACCCGGGCATCTTCGGCCGCCTGGCGGAAGAAATCGACGCCCTCACCGCCGCCGGCGTCCCCTATGAAGTGGTGCCCGGCGTCACCACGGCCTCCGCTGCGGGCGCCTTTGCGGGCGTTACCGTTACCGATCGTGACAAGGCGAGTTGCGTCGCCTTCGTCACCGGGCACGAACAAGCCGGCAAAGATGGCTCGGCGGTCGACTTTGCGGCGCTTGCGAATTTCCCTGGCACGCTGGTCGTTTACATGGGCGTCACCACCGCCGCCCATTGGAGTGGTCAGCTGATTGCCAGCGGCAAGCCTGCCGACACGCCGGTGGTGCTGGTCCGACGATGCTCGTTGCCGGATCAAACGACTCACGGCTGCACGCTTGGCGAAGTCGCCACGCTGCTCGATCAAACCAGTGAGAATCGAATCCGCCCGCCTTTGGTGGCGATCGTTGGCGAAGTCGCTCGGCGCGAAACGCTCAGTAGTTGGTTTATGATACGGCCACTCTTTGGCCAAACGGTGCTGGTCACCCGGCCTGAACAACAGGCGGGACCGATGGCCGACCAACTGCGGGACCTGGGCGCCGAGGTGCTACTACAGCCGGTGATCGATATCCTGCCGCCCGAAGATTGGTCCGCAGTAGACGCCGCCATCGATCGCCTCGGCGAGTTCGACTGGCTTGTCTTTTCTAGTCGCAATGGCGTGGCATTCTTCTTGGATCGGCTTCGCGAACAAGGACTCGACGCCCGCGTGTTGGCAGGCTGCAAGATTGCTGCCATCGGCCCGGCGACAGCAGAAGCGTTGCACAACTACGCTCTGAGTGCTGACCTGCATCCTGCAGAGTATCGGGCAGAGGCGCTCGCCGAGGCACTGGCAGCTGATGTCCACGGGCAACGATTGCTCCTGGTGCGAGCCAGCCGCGGGCGAGAAGTGCTGGCGGAGCAGTTGACGGCAGCAGGTGGCACGGTCGAGCAAATCGTCGCCTACCGTAGCGTGGATATCGAGCAACCTCGCCCCGAGATCGCTGAGGCGATGGCCAGCGGCCAAATCGATTGGACGACGGTCACCAGCTCCGCAATCGCCCGTTCGCTATCGAAGCTGTTTGACGATGACCTGGATAAGACTAAGCTCGCCGCGATCAGCCCCCTCACCGCCGGCGCCTTGGAAGAGCAGGGACGCCGAGCCGCCGTCACGGCGACGACTTACACTGCCGAGGGGATTGTCGCGGCGATGCTAGGCGCCAGCTGACGAGGCTACTCACCAGCGACCGGCTCGATTAGCAGTTGAGCTTCCCAGTACTTCTGATCGTCCGGAACCATCGGGCTATTGTAACCGAAGAGCCGCAGCGGTTCGTCACTCGCGGCTTGATACTCCGGATGATCCGCGAGCCACGCTTCGAGCCGCTGGCGGGCGTCCTTCACCACGGCAGAGCTCATGCGGCCACGCACACCTAGCGATACAGCGGTCGACTCCGTATTGTCCTCAACCGCCACGTCGCCGGCCGGGCCAACTTGGCCAACGCCCGTGTTTTGATATAAGAACGCCATCGGCTGATCGCCATCGGCTTGGCGATTGGCCCCTGTCATTTCAACCGGGGCCGTCATCGGAATGCTCTCGGCCTGAATGTGCTGAAACAGCGGCCAGAAGGAAGGCCCAACCGCTTTACGGTAGGCCGGATACTGCTTCACCTCGATCACACCAACGGGCGTGTAGGGCGGAAAGCCTTCGGGCACGGGCGCCTCGGCTAGCGGGCGAAAGCGAAGCATCTCGCGAGCCTCTTCCTCCCGGCCTGCTTCGATCGCCTCTCGCACGGGGCTTTGCACCGCGAAATCGGCGGCGCCAGGCAAATCGGCAAGCATCGCCTCGACATCCTCACGTAGCGGCATCCGCTCGCCGACGTCGTTCGCGGCCCACACAATCCCGGCGCCACCAAGCACAACAGCAACTGCCAACCACTTCCAATTCGCCATGCGACACTTCCTTAGTTCGATCGGAGAAATGCGAGCGATAGAGACTTCGGATTACGCCGCCCCCTGGATGCATGCCGCGCGTCAGCAGTCATCTGGCCGGCAGGTCACACCACCCAAGACTGATCCGATTGGGTGTGGCGAACGACAATCTGCGGGCGCTGCTCGCCTGGCGCCAGCTGCAGGGTAATCGGCAACGACTCGCTTTCGATCGGCTCTCCGCCAGTCTCTCCCACGGCGACTACCGGCAACGCCCCGGCATCTAACCGGCGCAGCTCTAGTCGCCAAGGATCGCGATCGATGATTAGCAACTCGCGGACGCCAACCTTCGTGTAAAAGTCGATCTTGCTCGGCGTCTGGTCTCGCGGGCTGAGAATTTCGACCGCCAAGTCGGGGCCACCTGTCCAGAACGCTCCGTGACACTCGCTTGGGGAATCATTCAAGAAGACCACCACGTCGGGGCAACGATAGTCGTGCTCCCAATTGCTCGCGTCGGACGCCAAATTCACACCAGGCCGCACCTGGCCAAGCCCCGTATCTTCGATCCACAGCGTTAGGGCCAGCGACAATCGATTGACAATTTGCTGATGCTCGTCGTTGGGCAGTGCGTGCATGACGTACATTCCTTCCCAAACTTCGTCGAAGCGATCAAGTTCCTGATCACGGCGAAGCTTCAGCAATTCGTTTTCGGTCAGAGCATCGGCGACGAGCATTGCCATTGCGAATACTCCTTGGTCGTGGGATTGCCTTGGCGATTAAGTACGTTCGTATCCCAGGTTGGGTGACAACCAGCGTTCAACTTCGGCGACTGGCATCCCTTTGCGGCGAGCGTAGTCTTCGACCTGATCCTTGGTCAGCCGGTCGACGGCAAAGTAGCGTGCCTCGGGGTGGGCGAAATACAAACCGCTGACACTCGCTGCGGGATGCATGGCGTAGCTTTCGGTCAGCGTGATGCCGGTGGCCGCTTCGGCGTCGAGCAGATCGAAGAGTGTCCGCTTCTCCGTATGGTCCGGCTGAGCAGGGTAGCCGGGCGCCGGGCGAATGCCGCGATACTTTTCGGCGATCAGATCGTCGTTCGATAACGCCTCTTCTTTGCCGTAGCCCCACTGCTGGCGTACGCGGGCGTGCAGGCACTCGGCAAAGGCCTCCGCCAGGCGGTCGGCCAAGGCTTTGACCAAGATCGAGTTGTAATCGTCATGGTCGGCGTCGTATTTGGCGG
>JBCDCL010000379.1:0-3739 GCA_039182175.1 Planctomycetota bacterium | reverse complement strand
CTTGCGACGCATCTTTAGCGAAGCGGGCCACAACCTCGACGACCGGATGGATCTGGTGAAGCTCGACCCGCAGTGGCGATGCTTCTTCGACGATAAGAATGGCGATGGCGGGTCGGTGCTCGACCTGACGGCCGACGATGCGGCGATGCGAGAGAACCTCAAAGCCTTCGCCGGTAACACGCAAGTTGCCGACGGCTACGAAAAGTTTCTCTCCACCAGCGAGCGGCTCCACGAGATTTCCAATCGCTTCTTCTTTTGGAAGAGCGTCGGCGGCATCCGCGACACGATGGACCTGTCGACCACGTTCAACGCCGGTACGCTGAGCGATCTGCTGCAACTCCGCATGGGCCGCACCGTGGCGGGCACCGTCCGCAGCCACGTGCCGGACGAGCGGGTCGCCCAGATGATCGACCACTTTACGCAGTACGTCGGCTCGTCGCCCGATGCCTCGCCAGCCGTGCTGTGCAGCATTGCCCATATGCAAACGAGCGAAGGCGTTTGGTACCCGATGGGCGGCACGCGGGCCATTCCCGAGGCACTCGCCAAGCTAGCCGGCGAGCTAGGCGTCGATGCCCGGACCGATTGCTCGGTCGAACGGATCTTGATCGAGAATGGCCGTGCGGTAGGCGTGCAGCTTGAAGGTGGGGAGCAGATCGCCGCCGAGGCGGTGGTCTCCAATTGCGATAGCGTCTTCACGCACGACGAACTCATCGGCGGCCAGCCCGCCAATAAGTTCCTCAAGCGCCGTAAGTACGAACCCGCGTGCAGTGGCGTAGTGCTCTACCTGGGGCTCGACAAGCGGTACGACCAACTGCTGCATCACGACTTCGTCTTCTCCCGCGATCCGCATGAGGAGTTCGACTACATCTACAACCGCGGCCTACCGGCCCCCGACCCCACTTGCTACGTCTGCGCTCCGGCCATTACCGAGCCCGAGGTGGCGCCCGAGGGGGGCGAAGCCCTCTACATCTTGGTGCACACGCCTTACCGCCGCGATGGGCAGAACTGGTCGCAAATGCTGCCCGGCTACCGGCAGACGATTCTCGACAAGCTCAAGCGAACCGCCGGCATGGAGGATATCGAAGAGCACATCACGTGCGAACATCACCTGACGCCCGAGGGGATCGAAAACCGATACCACGTCCCTCGTGGCGCCATCTACGGCCTGGCCAGCCACGGCCGCTTCTTTGGCGCCTTCAAGCCCGCCAACCGCAGCCCCGACGTGGAGGGCCTCTACCTAGCCGGCGGCGCCGCCCACCCCGGCCCTGGCATGCCGATGGTCCTCATGAGCGGCTGGATCGCAGCCGATTCGCTCGACCAAGATCTAGCAGGCGTGGCGGTTTAGAGGGATTTACCACAGAGGCACAGAGGGCACGGAGAAGTGTGTGGAATGAAGTCCGCGTCGACATCCTTATCCGGGCTAAGATGCTGGTCGCACGATCGACGACCTCAGGCTAGGCAAGTTACTAGCATGTGCTGCGAAGATGCTCGAAACGACTTCACTCACGCACAGCTGCTTGCTCATGCGTCGGTGACTTAGCTGATCTTGGCTTCATCGCCTAACAAAAGCGATGGCAAAAGAATTAACTGACCAACATTTATAGTGCTGAGAGCAGTATGAAACATCTTTTGCCTGCATTACTCCTGCTTTTCTTTTCGCAACTCGCCCAGGCGGACCAAAGCCATGCGAGTGCTCGCCGCTTCATGGATGAGTGGGTCGATTCGTTTAACGGAAACGATGCGAAGAAGATTTCCGCGTTCTACGAAGTAGACGAGCGGGTCGAGATGCTGGGTTCGAACGGCCTAACACTAAAAGGCCACGAGAAGATCGCCGAGTCGTATAGAAACGATATGAAGGCGGTTAGATTCTACGATTCGAAGAGCCAGGAAATGCGTATCCGAGTGTTTGACAAGACGGCACTAGCCTCTTTCATTCACCGATTTAGGTATGAGATCCTCGGGGATGGTAGGCATTGTGAAGTCCATATTCGGACGACTACAACTTTGCGTCAAACAGAACTCGGTTGGAAGATCGTGCTGGAACACTCCTCCGCAATTCAAGGAATCGAACGCGTCAAATTCCTCGAAGACTAGCGACCCAATCGTTGTCGCCCTCGTCTTCTCTCCGTGCCCTCTGTGCCTCTGTGGTGAACCCTTCTCGTAACGCAACAACCAGCATCGCCGCCGGCTATTGCGCGTAATTCGCTGTAGACCGTGAGGCGCCGCTCGAAAATCGCCTGCCTATACGTTTCCACTCGCGGCAGTATTGAGCGTCAATTGGAAGTCGCGATAGTCGATACGGAGTTCCAAACCCAGCAGTAGGCCAACTCCGAGCAGGGGAAATTCGCCGTCGTTCGCAATGACTTCTAGCTTGCGCTGCGTTCCAAACCACTCAATCACGCAGCTAAAAGTTTGCAGCTCGGCATGCGAGCCATCGGCGAGCACCGCATCGACGCTGCCGGACTGCTGCAGGCTTAGCTTTTCGACCAATGACCTAGGAATGACGAGATCGCCGGTGAATCCGGTGTCGATCCAGACATCAATCTCTGCTGGTTCGGGCTCGGCGGGAGACTGAATCTTAACCGCCAGCAGGGAGCGTCCGCTGCTATCGACGATCCCTTGCATCAAACCTGCATTCCGAAATGGACCGTCGCGTTGTGGCCGACTCGCAGTGCGTGGGCGAGGCGTTCTGGGTACTTCGCCCGCGACAAGCCGATCGCTTCGCTCAACGTTCTCGCCAAGAAGTAGTCACCAGAGATCGGTTCGATCGCTACAAACTCGTCGCGATGCTGTTGCTCTAGACTATCTCGCAACTTCTCAGCGTAGAGCTTCTTCGCAGCCGCAGAGGTATTCGCTTGATTGTCGTGGTTCATGACAGGCCCTCGCAGATGTCTTAATCATAAGCCGGTTTGCTCGGCTAAGCTACACTATTGCCCGCGCTTCTCTCCGTGCCCTCTGTACCTCTGTGGTGAACCCTCCCCCGTGCCCCAGCAAGAAACGCCGCCGGCTGCCCGTTGTTGATCACCAAGCCGGGCGCCGATCCCGCTGGGCACGCGAGCTATTTGCCGGTCATTCGCCTAAGCGTTGTTTGAGTTCGGCGATTTCTGCTTCTAGCGCTTGGATCTTTGCGTTGACCGCCGCTGCGGGATAGCGGCGGTGAATGTGCTGGGGGCAGTTGATGTCCCAGGCTTCGATGTCGAAGACGAACGCCCGCTCGGGGGCGGCGGGGTAGGCCGGGTCGGCGAGTTGGGCGATCAGTTCCTGATCGTCGTCGACAACGCGGGCATGGCCCCAGACTTTAACCCGGCGGCGATTCTCGTAGTCCATCAGAAAGAGAATCGCCCGAGGGTTCTCCGATAGGTTGCCGATCGACACATACTGCCGGTTGCCACCAAAGTCGGCAAAGGCGAGCGTCTTGGGGCCGATCGGTTTGAGAAATCCGGGCGTCCCGCCGCGGTACTGAATGTAGGGCTGACCCTCGGCTGTCGCCGTGCCGAGGTAGAACATATCGAGCATCGCCAAGAACTTCGCCAAGTCGGGCGTGACCTCCGTTTGCCAACCGCCGCCACGCTCCATTCGTTCGTACGTCGCTCGCGATCCTTTCTCCTGCTGAATCGCTTTGACCGCAGGCGTGAAGGCGACGTCACTTGGTACTTTGGCCATGTCTTGATAGTCCTCGGTGCCGACCGACGGGCGAAGCTGCTTGCCTCGTAAGGCATGTCAGGCGCGTCAGGTACGG
>JBCDCL010000378.1:0-3771 GCA_039182175.1 Planctomycetota bacterium | reverse complement strand
GGCTTCGCGGTCAACTCACTGCTCACGCTGGCAGTGATGATGCTCGCCCTAGGCAGCGTCGTATGGACCTTCCAAGAACCCCTATCAGGTGCGATCGACTACTTAGTCGAAGCCGCCACGAACGCGGAGAGTTAGCAGGGAGCAGGGTGAACGGCGAAAAGTGAAGTAGCGGATCTTCGCGAGTTTCAATCTTCAGTCTTCCCTCTTCCCACTTAGCGAATGGCCGAATCGTCTGGTGAAAAGTCGTTCGACCCGACCCCGCACCGCCGGCAGCAGGCGCGGGAGAAGGGGCAAGTTGCGTACAGCCAAGACCTCGGCTCAGCGGCGCTACTGCTAGTGGCGGCCACGCTGCTGCGGGCGTTTGGCTCGAACATCGCCGAAACGTCGGCCAAGGTCATGCAGCGGCAGCTCGGCGAACTGGTCACCTTGACCGCCGATCGCGGCATGCTGTTGTCGCAATTCTCCGAGCTTGGCAAAACGTTCGGCGCGGTGATGCTGCCGGTCCTTGGTCTACTATTGCTGGCTGGTGTCTTGTCGAGCGTTTTCCAAGTTGGCTTCCTCTTCGTCCCCCAACGACTGGCGCCCGATTTCTCGCGACTAAGTTTGCTGCAAGGCCTGAAGCGAATCTTCTCGGTCACCGGCTTTGCCCGCCTTGGCTTTGGCTTGTTCAAGGTGGTGATCGTCTCGGCCGTCAGTGCCGCCGTCCTATGGATGTATGCCGAGCAGGTACTGGAAGCGGGCGCCCTGCCCGCCGCCAACTATGGCGCCCTGCTTGCCGAGGTGACGATCACGACGCTTTTCTGGGTCGGCGCCGCGCTCTTCTTGTTGGCTCTTGCCGACTACGCCGTGCAGAAGTGGAAGCACGAGCAGGACCTGAAGATGAGCTTTCAAGAGGTCAAAGAGGAGATGAAGAACCAGCAGGGCGATCCGCAGATCGTTTCTCGCCGGCGGCAAATCCAGCGGCAGATGGCGATGAACCAGATGGGCGACGCCGTGCCCAAGGCAGACGTCGTGGTGACGAACCCCACCGAGCTGGCCGTCGCCCTGCAGTACGACCCCGACACGATGGCGGCGCCGATTGTGCTGGCCAAAGGCGCCGGCGTCATCGCCCAGCGTATCCGCCGGCTCGCGTTGGAGAACAACGTGCCGGTGGTCGAACGCAAACCGCTCGCCCAGCTTCTGTACCGCGAGGTCGACATCAACCACCCGGTGCCCGACAACAGCTACGCCGCCGTGGCGGAAGTGCTGGCGTATGTTTATCAACTCAAAGGCAAGAAGCCACCCAAGGCGCCACGTGCGGCGTAGCGAAAGAGCAGGAGCAGAGCTGATGCCACGAAATCGAATTGCCTTGTTGCTTTTGGTTAGCGCGTCGGCAAGCGCTTGCGGTTGTCAAAACGCCAGCCGTCTGAGGGATGCCTTGCCCGACATGCCTGGGCAGATGATGGAGCAGACGGTTACCAATGCCCACGATCTGCAGCGGTATCCTAATGCCGATCCGATGGCCCGGCTCGAACGGGAAAGTCGCCCTGGCGCCAGTATGGAGTCGTGGCAGAACGCCCAGCGAGATTACCCCGACGCTCTGCCAACCAAGTAGCACCGGCCTGAGTGGTGAGCCGTCACACGTCGTCGGTCGAATAGCCGAACCGGTCTAAGTACCATGCCCAGCGTGAGTCGATCTTTTCCTTCACGGCTGGATCGACCTCCAAGCGGTTCGGCTTGTACTCGCGGAGCGACGCGACGTACTCTTCTAGCGCGGGCCGGGCGTGTTCGAAGCTGGCGAGATTCAGTTGCTCGTAGATCTGCTGCACCTGGCCAACCGGATCGGCCGCCACGTCTTCGTAGCGGACTTCGCACCAATTCTCGGGAGCGACGTGCTCACGCTGGGCGTCGAAGTCTTTGTACATTCGCGCGTGCGATTCGAGGATGAACTCATCCATCTCGTCGCCATACTCGCTGCGGAACTGAAAGCCCTGGGCCGCGTCGAGTGCTTGCCAGGTATGTTTCATCGAGGGGAAGATCGCGTAGGGATGGCGACTGATGTGGACGAAGCGTGCGCCAGGAAACCACTTGGCTAGTAGTTCGATCCGGCCGGTGTGCGGTGGCGACTTGAGCACCAGCCGCCGCCCATCTTGGTAAGTGAGCGCCTGCAGGAAGTATGTCAGTGCCTGGCGAAACGCCTCGCAGTCTTCGGGCGAGAAGTCGCGCGAGTTGAGCGTATCCATGTACGGCACCGGCTCGTTCGGGAAGGCCGTGCGGTAGTAGGTAGTTGGCGCCCCCATCGACACCATGCCGAACTCGTCCTCTTGCGGCCGCTGAAATCCGGCTGCCATGTTGTCCATCGGCCGCTTGCGTGGCAACAAGAAGGCGAACAGCTTGGGGATCACCCTGCCGGTCAACACAAAGTGATGCGGCACGAAGCATTCGTAGGTGGTGGGATACGCGAGTTGATCGTCGCGAATCATCAGCTCGTGCAAATGCGTCGTGCCACTTCGCCAATGACCGATGATGAAAATCGGCGAGCGTTTGATCTCGGTCTGACGGATTTGCTCGCCGTAGAACCAATCTTGCAGTCGCGCTAGTCCTGAATTCCACGGCGCCATTTGGCCGTAGATGGCCGCCATCGCCCACCGGGCGGGGTGAATGCGGTAGCCGTTGCGGCTCAGCATGCCGAAGTAGGCTCGCGTACGCATGCCGGCCCAAAACCGTAGCGCCCAGAACGGGTAGCTATTGGTCTTGGCCGTGGTTTGTTTCGCGGGCGGAGCGGCAGCAGTGGTGGCGGGCATAAATCCCTGGTGTCGATCGAACTAGAAATGGGGCCGCCACAGCGGTTGCCATCGCCTTTATTCTAAACGCTCGGCCATCCGGCCACGAGTGCGATGCCCGTTAGTCGTCGGCGTCCGATTCGGCTGCCTGCACGCCGTCGGCGAGCATGGCGAAGTCGACGTCGTCACGCCCCGGGCTGAATCGCTCACGCACCTGCTTGTCGAAGGCCCGATCGGCACGGCCCAGGCGCCAGACGCTCAACCAAATGGCGGCGAGCGCCAGCACGAAGGCGCCGCCTGCGATGAGCCCCGTGCTGGGGCCGCTTGACGGTGGCGGGGCGAGCAACTGCGGCGCCCTGCCGATTAACAGCGGCGCCAGCTGCCGTTTGTCATGCGACCGGCTCACGGTGTCCGCCGGCTTCCGTGTGCGGTAAGCCCAACGCTTGAGAAAGAATCCGGCCACTCGCGCGTCTTGAGCTATCCGTTCTCCCGTCGGAAAACCGTCGGGCAGCTCGAGCACACAAAACACCAGCGGCAGGTTCTGGGAATCGCCTGTGAACAGTTCGAGTTCGAAATAATGGTCTATGCCGAATTCCTCTAGAGCGTCACTCGCATCGACTCGCAGGGCTCGTCGGACCACGCCATCGAAGACAAACAACTCGCCCCGCTGGGCGATGGCATCGTTGAACAGTGGCGCGACGGAGTAACTCCCCTGCCCTGCTTTCTTGGCGACGATCTTGCCGAGCGGGCTGTCGCCGCTCGCTTCTTGCCAGCCTTTGGTGTAGCGACCGAGATTGCCTCGGGCAAAGCGAGCCAATTGATTGGCGCCAACCTCCTGTATGGCGGCAAGCAAATGGTAGAACGTCTGCCGCTCGCGGCTTAGCAGGGGTTGGCCATCGATGAGGCGGTCGAGCAAGCCGACGTCAAACTGCATGCTGCCAAGGACCGACTCGCCGAAGTTTACGAGCGTGCCATCGGCGGACTCGGGATACCAAGCGATACGCGGCGT
>JBCDCL010000377.1:0-3776 GCA_039182175.1 Planctomycetota bacterium | reverse complement strand
GGCGCTGGTGGGCGTGATGTATTTGCTGGACGAACCTTCGATCGGCCTGCACCCGCGAGACAATGCTCGGCTGATCCAATCGATGCGAGACCTGCAGCAGCAGGGCAACACGGTGATTGCCGATCCCGACTCGATCACCGGCGCCTACCTGTCTGGCGCCCAAGCGATCGGGACGCCGGCCAAGCGCCGGCGAATCGCCAAAAGTCGTTCGCTCAAGCTAGAAGGCGCCTCGCTGCATAATTTGCAGGACGTGAGCGTCGACTTCCCGCTGGGCGCCCTGGTCTGCGTCACCGGTGTGTCGGGCAGTGGCAAGAGTTCGCTGGTGACGGGCACACTAGCGCCCGAACTTGCTCGCCGGCTGCACGGCGCCGCGCGTAAGCCCGGACCAATGCGAGGACTGCAAGGCGTCGCGCAGCTCGACCGCTGCATGAAAGTCGACCAGTCGCCTATCGGCCGCTCGCCCCGCAGTAACGCCGCTACGTACACCGGATTGTTTGACGAGATTCGCAAAGTCTTCGCCAAGACCAAGCTCGCCCGAGCGCGTGGTTACAAGGCGGGGCGGTTTAGCTTCAACGTCAAAGGGGGCCGGTGCGAAGAGTGCCAAGGGCAGGGCGCCCGCAAGATTGAAATGAACTTCTTGCCGGACCTTTTTGTCACCTGCGACGTGTGCAACGGAGCCCGCTTCAATCGGCAAACGCTCGCGGTGCAGTTTAAGGACCAGTCGATCGCCGACATCCTGGCAATGCCCGTCGACGAGGCACGCGACACGTTTGCCGACCATCCGGCAATCCGCCGGGTGCTGGATGCGCTGTTCGACGTCGGCCTTGGCTACCTGCCAATCGGCCAACCCTCAACCACGATCTCTGGCGGCGAAGCCCAGCGGATCAAGCTCGCCACGGAGCTTGGCGCCCCGAAGCCTGGACACACGCTCTACTTGCTCGACGAGCCGACAACCGGGTTGCACGCCGACGATGTCCGCCGGCTGCTGGGCGTACTCAATCAACTGGTCGACGCCGGCAACACCGTGCTCGTGATCGAGCACCATCTGGACGTCATGAAGTCGGCCGACTGGCTGATCGACCTCGGCCCCGATGGCGGCATCGGCGGCGGCCAAATCATCGCCACCGGCACGCCAGAAACCGTCGCCAAGTGCGAAGCCAGCCACACGGGACGGTGGCTACGCGAAGTGCTGTGAGCTTTGAGAGCAAGGCGGTGAATCGCAGCAGATGCAGCCTTCGTTAAGCGACCTGGCCTTGCCGCTGTATGCGTGTGATGTGCAGCAAATAAAGATGCTCAGCCGTCTCTCCGCCATCTGTGGTGACGTAGAGCCAATGCTTCATCAGCAGAGCATTTTCGGGGTGTTTCACCGTGATGTGCGTGCCGTCGCTCATGACGACTGTGAAAGGAACGAACGGCCGGGCCCCCAACATTTTGCGTAGTTCTTCTTGCATGATGGCTGCCGGTGACTTTCGTTAATCGCCCCTCACTCGGACTAATTCAAGCTATGTCGGGCCTCTGTCTCTTGCAAATCGCGGCTAGCTTGCACTTAAGCAAATCGGATCATCTATTGGAGCAATCCTGGTTACTGCACCGCAGCTGCCGCCGCTGCGCGGACTTCTGGTGAGGGGTCGTTCTCGGCCAGGTCCTTGAGCTTCGCGTCGAAGGCGTCGCCGGCTTGGCTCAGGTCGCGGATCGCAGCGATAGTTTCCAGTCGAACTTGTTCGTCGTCGGACTCTAGTGCTTCGCTGAGCGTTTCGGTCACTTCTTCCAGCAAGTGGGCGTCGAGCTTCAGTTTGGCGAGTGTCCAGGCCGTGGCGAACTGTTCAAACTGGTCCTCGGTGGTTTCCAAAAACTCATGCAAGGGTTCGGCTGCTTGCTGCGCGCCGGCGCCGATTTGCCTTAAGGCGAACAAGGCACTCTGGCGAACCTCTTCCGACTTGTGCTCAAGGTTCTGCGCCAAACTTTCGGTCGCCTCACCCGCTTCGATGCCGATCGACGCCAGGGCGTACTGAGCGCGGGCGACTAGTTCATCGCTCTCCTGTTGCAGTAGCTCGGACAGACTGTCGACACCGTCGACCGCATCGGCCCCAAGCCGCCCAAGGACTTCGATCGCAACATCCCTCAGCGTTGGATCCGCGAGTGCCCGTACCGCGTAAGTCGTTACTTCGGGCCCCAAGCTTGCTAGTGCCAGGGCAATGTGCGACCGCTGCTCTGGCGTCGCATCCTTCACGGCTGCGATGAGGGCTTCGCTAACCGTCCCTGCGGGGACATCGAGTTCTCGAAGTCCCGCTGCCGCTGCGTTACGCATCGCTTCCCGCTCGCTCATCAAACCTGCGACCAAGCTCTCCACAGCATGATCTGCGGCGTCGGGGTCATCGGGGTGGAGCTTAGCAAGCGACCACGCGCAGGCCATGGCTTGGAATTCGTCGCCGGTTGTCTCTAGCTCGCGCAGCAGTGGAGTGGCCGAGTCGGCGCCGATTGCCCCCATTGCATAGCAAGCTGCGATGCGTATCGCCGATTCTTCGGTCGCTTTGGCAATCTCCTGCACAGTGGGCGACGCTTCAAAAGCAGCGGGGCCGATCTTCGCCACGGCGATCAACGCCAGCTGCGTGGTCTCAGGATCTTCCGATCGGCCAAGCAAATCGATCAGGGCCGGTACGGTGCCTGCCGCGTCGGGACCGATCTCGCCAATCGCCAGGGCCGCCCAGTAAGCGGACTTTTCCTTCGCGAGGGCCGCGTTGAGAAATGGCGTGGCCTTGCCGCCATAGGCGACCATGGCATCGACCGCGTGTAGCATCACCGCCGCGTTGTCAGACTGTAGCACCGATTCTAGTGCAGCGGCCAGCTTCTCGGGCGGGACCTGGAGGTGCCGCAGCGTTTGGATTGCCGTGCGTGCGATCCGCTCGTCCTCCTCGGTGACCTCGGCAAGCAAGGCATTCAATGTGCTGGGAGACTTGTCGCCAATCCTCGCTAGGGCGATCGATGCGTGCACCTGCACCACCGGATCTTCGTGAGCCAACAGGTCGACTAATGCCGGCGCCGCAGAAGCGGCCGGACTGCCTAGATGGCCAAGCGCACGTGCTGCCCGCCATTGGATCGCCGTTTCGTTGCTCGCCAGCAGGGCTTCAAGCGTCGTCACCGCGGCAGCGACATCGTCAGTGGCATAGCCTAGCTGGTCGATCTCCGCGTAGCGGTCGACGCTATTTGCGACGGCGTCATCACCTACCGCATGCTCTGCCGAAACTCCCAAGCAGCACAGCAGACCGACGTATGAAAGCGTGAGAAAAATGCGTGTCATGATGTTGATTCGCGCGTCGCGGGAAATGGGTTAATCACGGAGTCAGATGGCAAACAAGAACTGCGTAGTTCGCCGGCAGAAAGTCAGCCGAGGTTTTCATCCAAGTCGCGGTTGAGCTTCAGCAGGAATCGCAGTGACGAACGCAGGGCCGCCTCGGGATAGGTAGCTTTTCGCGCAGTGACTGCTGCTCGCCATTCGCGAATTAGATCCTTCGCCTGCAGATAGTCGTCGCTATCAAGGACGCCGTACCGAGCACGCTTGGCGAAGAGTTCGTCGAGCGGTTGCCGGAAATTGTCGTAGCTGGAGTCGCGTAGCAGCATAGGCCACTGAATCGCGCCGGTTGTGGTGTTGAGCTGATCGGGCGTCAGTTCGCGGAGCATCACTCGGTTGCGTTGGGCGAGCCGGCGTTTGCCTTGCTCGTACCGCTTTTCTGCCATGTTTTCGTCGTAGATTTTGCGACGTTCCCAATATGCGTTGG
>JBCDCL010000376.1:0-3776 GCA_039182175.1 Planctomycetota bacterium | reverse complement strand
TTCCTGGCGGTCCTGCTCTGCACCATGGGTTCGCTGGTGCTGTTGCTGGTGGTGATGTCGCACTTCACCCAGCAGCATGCGATCGCCAAAGCTGCCGAGGAACAGGCGGCTGTCGTTTCTGAGCCGGAGCCCGTCGTGCCTGATCCCGACGCGGAGCTACGCAGCCAGAAACTTGAGCAAGTGCAGGATCAGATTGCAAAGCTCGAGCAAAAGCGGGACGAAGTCGATGAAGTTCTTCGCGAGAATCATTTGCACCTCAGCCAGATCGAAGGCCACATTGGTCGGCTGACCGACAAGATCAAAACGCTGCGTGCCGCATATGCCGAGATGAAGGCCGAGGATGCCCAGCATTACGACGATCGGGCCCAAGCCGAACGCAACTTGGCCCAACTGCAGAAGCTCATCGACGAAACGAAGCAAGAGATTGACGAGCTGAAGGACGACAATGCAGGGCGCCGCAAGTCGTTCGCGGTCGTGCCTTACAAGGGCCAGAACGGCACCGAGCGACAACCGATCTACATCGAATGCCGGGCCGACCACGTCTTGCTGCAGCCCGAAGGCGTGCGACTGACGCCGGAAGACTTTCGCAGACCACTCGGCGTAGGCAACCCGCTGGCGGCGGCACTGCGGGCATCGCGCGAGTACCTCGCCCGCCAGAATCCTAAAATTGGCTTCGATCCCGATGCAGAACCCTACCCGCTGATCATCGTTCGGCCCGACGGCATTAAGCGATACTATGATGTGCGCGAGGCCATCCGTAGCTGGGATTCTGATTTCGGGTACGAGATGGTAAGCGGCGATTGGGATCTGAGTTTCCCGGCGCCGAACCCTGCGTTAAGCACAGCACAAACCATCGCCATCGAACAAGCACGCATGCGAAGAGCGCTGCTCGCACGAGCGGCGCCGCGGGCTTACGGTGGATCTGGCTATGGTGGCGGCGTCGCAGGTCAGCGTGGCGGCGGCGGTTCGGGTGAGCCCTACGACGGACGGACTCTCGGCGGCGCCGGTGGCGGGACAGGCCAGGCCGGCTCAGGTGATTCGGAATCAGAGACCGCTTACCAGGCGAGCGGCACGAATGGCGAAGACGAACAGCAGTTGTTCGGCGGCGAGTCTATTGGCGAACAGATCGCCGGCGGGCAGCAAGCACAGCCGGGCGCCTATTCGCCTGACGAAGCCACCAGCCGAGACTCTGGCAATCTCGATTCGAGGCCAGGCAGCGAGGGCGCGGAATCACAAACGGGTAGTCAGCCTCTGCAGGGAGTCGCCGCAACAAGCACCACATCGGCGCCAGGCGGCCAGGCGGCCGCAGCGGGGCAGCCTTCTTATTCCGGAAGCTCTGCAAGCGCCGGCGGCGAAGCTTCCCCCAACGGCAACGGCGCCCCCGTTCAGAGCGCGAAATTCGCACCACAGAATTCCAGCGGCCGCGGTACCGATTGGGCGGTCGAGAAGTCTTCCTCTCGTGACATCGCGATTCGGCGTCCGGTCCAGGTGGTCGTTCGGCGAGATCGCCTCATTGTGCTGCGGTCGAGTGGCGCCGCGCCACCGTCCAGCACGTCCAACTACACTGGGGCCGCTGTCATGCTCAACGGGCCGACCGGAGCGTCGCTCGATGAGTTCGTTGCACGCGTGAAAGAACGCGTCCGCTCTTGGGGCATTGCAGGGCAAGGGCTGTATTGGCGACCGGTGTTGAAGCTAAACGTCGCGCCCGATGGCGTCGACCGGGCGCAAGACTTGTCGCGCTTGCTACGACGCAGCGGCATCGACGTCACGTTCGAACAGACAGCTACGGCCCCGAGCACCGGAGGCGCCGATGCGACGCGATAATACCGAAAACGGCGACCTGCCGGGCCAGGATTCGTTCCTTGATATTGTCGCCAACATCGTCGGCATCCTCATCCTACTAGTGATGGTGGTCGGGCTCCGCGCGGCACATCAAGGTGCATCGAAGGGCGCCGCAGAAGATGTTGCCAAAGCCTCGCAGTCAGAGACCTCGGCATCATCGACTGATGAGGCTGGGGCGACGCCGGAGCAGCTCGAAGACACCGTCCGCCAAGCACTGGCAACACGCCGCGACTTAGCTAGCAAAGTTCGCAAAGCCATCGCGACGCGAGACGAGGCTGCCCTGCGAGACGCCGAGCGAACGCAACTTGCCGAGTTCGTGCTAAGCATCGAAGAAGAGATCGAGGAGCATCGCCAGCAGATTAGCGAAGAACAGCGACGCGACTTCGACCTGCAAGCCAAACTCGGCGCCGCAGAGCATGAGTTGGAGACGCTAACCCGCGAGCGGATCGCTTTGGTTTCCGTCGACCCACAGATCGAAGAAGTCGAAAGCTTGCCGACTCCGCTGGCGGCGACCGTCAGCGGCGAAGAAGTGCAGTTGCGCCTCTCCGGCGGGCACGTGCAGATCATCCCCTGGGATGCACTGAACGATGCCGCGATTCGTGAAGCGAAAGAGAACCTTTGGCGACTGCAGAGTCGCAACTCGATGACAATCACCGTGGGTCCGATCGACGGGTTCCGCGTCAAGTACGAGGTCGAGAAGCGGACCTTTCGGACTCGCGAGGGGACTGTGACGCAAATCGGTTCCGGATCGCAAATCTTGATGCCAGAGGCCGACGTTCTCGGAGACCCCGTCGATCTGGCTTTGCAGCCCGGTTCGCGTTTGATGAGCGAGCTGAACCGCCTTGCCGGCGGACGCAAGCCGACGGTCACTATCTGGACCTACCCCGACAGCTTCGACGAATTCCGAAACCTCAAGGCGGAACTCTTCAAGCAAGGCTATTCCGTAGCAGGGCGCCCCCTGCCGGCCGGCGATCCGATTGGCCGCTCGCCCCGCGGCACTAAATCGTCTGCGCAATAAACCGAGTCGTCGGCGTAGGCGATTAAACGTTCGACTCGATCGTCCGATCCGTCAGCAAGTCGGCCATCGAGACGCCCGACAGTTCTTTCGTCGCTGATAGAGCCACACGATTCATCGCCGCCAGCAGCTGCTTTTGAGCGTAGTCAGGCAAACCCTCTAGCGGCGGCACGCTAGGAATCACCGGGCTGTCGAACGCTTCAAATAGGTCGAGAAGCGAAATATCCGCGGGGTCGCGGTTAAGCAGGTACCCCCCTTCAACGCCCCGCACCGATCGCAAGATGTCTGCCTGGACAAGACTACGTAGCACCTGCAAGAGGAACCGCTCGGGCATACGCCCATCGGCAGCCAACTTGCCGCACGCCACGGGCACGCCGTTGGGCGACGCCGCGAGTTGCAGTAAGGCCTGCACGGCGTACGCGATCGTACGCGATATTTTCATCCGATCCGCCTTTCTTCAGGCGGCGGCAGTCGCACGACGGCCGGCATTCGATCCGGACGCCTGTCGACGCTGCCGTAACGGCGCTAACTCCTGCGCGGGTCGCTACTCAAACAAGTGCTGTCGTCGAAGCTGCCGAACTGGAAACGCCAAAAACAAAACCGCGAGAAAAGTGATGAGTCGCAAATAGATGAGAAGAGAAGATGATCGATGTTGCTGATTCGCCCCGACGGTTCTAAGCCCGTCGTCTCAGCAACTGTTTCTAAGTGCTGGCGAGATGATTTGTCAATTTCGGTTACGTGATTCTGCGGCTAGTACGTATCGCGGTTACCTGAACGGGTAAGCCGTAGCGCGTGTTCTTGAGAGTGGTTATCAAGACACAGACGTAAAGTCACCTTGCTGCACTACTGCGTCAAACGTGTGGCAGCTGGTTGCTACGCGTCGCCGTCACTGAAAGTAGGTTCGCGCAATGCACGCACG
>JBCDCL010000375.1:0-3777 GCA_039182175.1 Planctomycetota bacterium | reverse complement strand
TCGCTTGAGAACGTAGTGCGTTTGATTCTCGATCGGGTCGCGGTACTGCCGCTGCAGATCACCCTTGGTCAAATGCCGCTGAACGCCCGCCTCGATCGCCGGATAGTTCTCGCCGAAGTGCTTGACGAACAGCGGATCGGGCCCGCGGTAGTTGCGATCGCCGCCCGTGCCGACAGGCGGCATCAGCGGCGCCGCTTGAGAGACTTCTTTCAGGTAAGCCGAAAACGCCTTTTGCTTTTTGGCCTGTAGGTAATGCACCAAACCCCAGGAGACAGCGTAGCCGTAGGCCGTCAAATCCTGCGACTGAACCGCCGCCTCGATCAGTTCGCCAGAGCGACCGGTGGTGCGGAGCAGGTGGTGCATTCGCAAGTCGTTCACCATGCCGGGCCGCTGCCAGCGGAGTGTTCGCTCGGGCAATTCTTCGCCCTTGCGCTTGATCAATCGCGAGCTGACTCGCAGCGGACAGAAAAATTCGGGCAAGCCTTCGCTCATCCACTGCGGCCAATCAGATAGCCGCTGCTGGATACCGGTGTTCGCCAAGATTTGGTGAATGCCTTCGTGGGCGACGGTGTAAGCCGCTTGCTTGAAGGCGTACTCCGGCGCCGCCCGCCACAGCCGCTCGTCTTCGTACAGCACAACGTAGTTGCTTAGCCCGTTGTAGTACGCCGCCACGCCTTCCGGCATTTTTTCCAACGCATCGAACGCCGCACGGCTCGGCATGATGATCACCACCATCGGCGTCTCAGGCCGCTGCGGATCGAGGCCCCACTCCCTCAGCTGCGCAACGACGCCCGGCAAGAGCGACTCGAGAATCGATCGCGTGTGCAGCAGAAATGCTTCGCTCCCTTGGTGGGCGAAGATGTAGTAGCCCGATTCGACGAACGTGAAGTCACCAAACTTACCCGCCTTCAGATGGTCGATGACCTGTTGGCGACTTGCCGAGCGGAACGGTTTCTTGGTTGGCCGGGTGTCGGTCTTGGCGACCACCTCCAACTCACCCGTCGGCAGCTTCACAAGTCGCTCGTCACCAAGCTCGGCCAGCACTTTGGCGACCAACGCTCCGCCGTCGCCTCGTACGTAGCAAGCCTTTGCGGTCGGCGGCGTCGGCTTGGCGCCGGCAAGCTTCGCCAGATCGAGACGCCCCACGCCCTGCGCCGGCAGAATGAGCTGGCTATCGGCTTCCTTAGTATCGCTCTGAGCAACGGTCCGCCGTCCCCCGCCGACTACTACCAACGCCGCGACCAGCCAAACGATTAGCAATCGCTGCTTCCGCGCCCGGGTACGATGTCGAAACTCAGCGAAGTGATGGCCCCTACGCAACACACGGATACCCAAAGAATAGAAGCAACACGCCCAGCCAGGAGCCCCTATTCTAACTGCCGGGCGTCCGCCGGGTAATCGTTGAGGTAGATGAACGAGGGGCTGCTCCCTTGCTTTGGTGAAGAAATAAACGATTGACAGTTGGTGTTAGATAAAAGAGCATACTGTACATGCGTTACGTACCAAGGCCTTTTCTGAGCCACCGATGATTCCTTTCAGACAGCAACTCAGTTCCGGTGAAGCATCATGAGCGAGTCTACGATTTCTTATGCTCAGAAGACGCGGCAGCTATTTGTTGAAGGGCAGGAAGAGGCAGGCGCTTGGCGACGCGAGCGTGTGCCAGCAGACGTGGTTGGTCTTACGCGCGACATTGAGATATACCGCGCTCCTCGAAAATCATCGTGGCTAACGCATCAGCACCATGGCAATCGAGAGACGTTCTGCCCACCAGTGTGGTGGGACCTGGGAATCGGTAGTGGCGCATGCGGTCTCGGTTGCCGAGCCTGTTTTCTGATGCTTACGTTCCGCGCGATGCGGGATCCACTTCGGCATCTGCTTTACGACAACGTTGAACAGAGCTGGGCAGCAACGCGACGCTGGTTGAGCAATCCCTCACGCCGACCGCAGCACACTCTTGGCTTAGGCATCGATCGGTCAGACTCGTTGCTTTACGAAGGTGTCACTGAACATGCTCAGCACCTAGTTCCCATGTTCGCGCGACCATCGCTGAATCCGCAAGCTTGTCGTCTGATTTTGCTTACGAAGAGCAAGAGTGTGCATTATTTGGAGGGATTACCAGTAACGAACACGGTTATCACCTTCTCGTTGAATCCTGAATCGATAGCCGACTTGTGGGAAGGCAAATGGCCAGATACTCATGAACGAATCACACCGCCGATTGGCGATCGACTGAACGCTTGTTTGCAGGCACAACAATGGGGATACGAAACGCGCTGGCGAATCGACCCTGTATTGACGCCGCCCGGTTGGCAAGCAGCTTACGAAGATTTCTTTGCAGAAGCGGCGAGTCTGGGCGTCAAACCGCGATACATAACGCTTGGCACTTACCGCGAGAAGAACCCGCAGCTAGATCTTTGGCGTAAGAAATGGGGACTTCCGACCATGGAGTGGCAGCCCACGGGCAAGGTAAAAGAGGGAACGCATTACCACGTGCCAGCATCTGAGCGCCGCCACATCTATCAAACCATCGCTGAAATTGCTCAGCTTCACCTGCCATCAAGTCGCATCAGCCTCTGCAAAGAAACGCACACGCTGCGAAAGCAATTAGGTTTATGCAATGCTGACTGCAACTGCTTGGTTTAGTGGCAGCGGAGCGTTCGAGTTGACAGCATCAAAGCTGCAAGCGTGCTGCCGAGCTTTGACTATCGGTACTCGCTAGCGTAGTAGGCCTACTGATTGACGAGAACTCTGTGATGCCTGTGGCGGTTTCTGATGGCGCCTGCTTCGTCGGCTCGTCAAACGAAGAAACGGCAAGTTTGGCAGCGTCGATTCAGCGAGTGGCCAAGAATAAATCGAGCTGGCCCGAAACGGCGGACTAAATATCGTTGCAGAAATTTTGTCTTTGGCGTGGTAGAACGATAATTGCCACTTCTCATCTTGGGGGCAAAGCGGGGCGAATCGACGTTGGCCATCGTCGTAAGTCGTTTGGCGATCGTCGCGGGCGGCTAGGAATCGGGCCGTTTGTCTGCGAAAATTCTCGAATCGCCCGGTTTGGCGTTGGACCAAAAACTTTTATTTGTGCCAGCGCTTGTTTTCTGTCGAGGCGACGCGGCTTCCTGATTTCGCCCTCCCCGTAGTCTGCTGCAAGATGCAATTTCGTACCCGTGCAATCCATGTTGGCAACGAGCGTGACCCGGCCACCGGCGCCGTGGTGCCGCCGCTGCATTTTGCGTCGACCTTCGTGCAAAACGAGGCCGGCAAGTGGCGAGAGTTTGATTACTCGCGGAGCGGCAATCCAACCCGCAAGCAGTTGGAGACGACCGTCGCCAACTTGGAAGGGGGCTGCGGCGCCTTGGCCTTCGCCAGCGGCATGGCGGCCATCCACTGCGTGACGGCGATGCTCAAGTCGGGCGATCATGTCGTCGCCGGCAGCGACATCTATGGCGGCGCCTACCGGCTGTTCCACAAGGTGATGAACCGGGCGGGCGTCACGGCAACGCTGGCGGACTCGACCGACCTGCCGGCACTGGAGGAGGCCTTCACGCCCAGCACCAAGCTGGTTTGGGTCGAGTCGCCCGGCAATCCGCGAATGACGATCACCGACTATGCCGCCGTCGCCGAGCTTGCCCACAAGCATGGGGCACTGTTGGGCTGCGACAATACCTTCGCCACGCCGGTGCTGACCCGGCCGCTGGAGCTGGGCGCCGACATCGTCATGCACTCCGCCACCAAGTACTACGGCGGCCATAGCGATCTGATGGGCGGGCTGCTGGCGGT
>JBCDCL010000374.1:0-3808 GCA_039182175.1 Planctomycetota bacterium | reverse complement strand
TTCGATTGCTCGAAGAAGTTCGCCACGTCGACGAGTCGAAAGTCTTGGCGATCGCCGGCGTGGTGAAGCACATGAGCGAGTTCAACACCTTGGTGCGAGAGAATGTCGAAAACATCAACGTCGGCAATCGCTACCTGAACATCAGCCAAAGCTTTGACTCAATTCGCGAGGACTCCAAGCGGCTAATTGCCCAACTCGACGACGGCAAAATTGGCTTCTCAGAGAAGATGTCGAACGTCTGGATGAAGCTCCGCCGAGGGACGCCGCACGACCGGTTTGAGGAGATCGTCGAAACCTACAAAGAAGTCTGCAAAGACACGAAAGATCAGCTTGAGCGCGAGCAAGTGATCATGGACGGCTACATCGACTTCCGCTTTGCCCTGAAAGAAGCAGAGATCCTTGCCCGCGAAGTGTTTGAGAAGCAGATCCCGGTGCTCGAAGAAGCCAAGGCCGCGCTAGCAGCCGCTCAGCAGAAGGCGAGCGACTACGATGGCGACGATGAGAGCATGCGGTCTCGCCTGCAGTTGCAGCGTGACGAAGCGCACGACGCCTTCCAACGAGAAGACCGCGTCTACCAGTTGCTAAAGGACATCGCCGAGAATCTGGCGATCGGCTACGACGTTGGCGAGACGCTGGTCACCAAGCTCAAGCAGACGCATGACGTCAAAGATCAGGTCTACCGCCGGGCAGTGACGTTTTTCACGACCAATGAACATGTCTTCACGATCCTGGGCACCGTTTACACCTCTCAGCAAGGTCTGCACGAAGCAACCCAGTCGACTCAGGCGTTGAAAGAGGGCGTTAACAAAAGCCTAGAAGACATCGCCGACTTGGGCCGCGAACTCGAACGCGAAGCCCTCAAGGCGGGCTATGGATCGACGATTGCCCCCGAATCGCTCGAAAAACTGGTCCGAGCGATTAGCGACTACCAAGTCGAGTCGCTTCACATGGTCGCTGAGCTGCGTGAGGAGAGCGAGCAAAACGCCCGCGAAATCCGCCGGGTGGTCGAGGAGGGCAAAGCTAGGTACCAGCAAACGCTCGAGAAATTCGCCCTCGGGACACTCAACGAAGCTGGCTAAATGCGGCCCACCGGCAGTCGACGGCGGTGTTTCAGCCGCATTCTGCTGGAAATGAGTTGACAGCCTCACCGCTCCTTCTTTTAATCGAAGAAGAGCAAAACCTGCGGTTAGCTGCAGCTGGCGGCGGGTCCCCATCAAAAACGAAAGACACGCTAACGCATCAAGCAACGATCCGAGTCTTCCCTACCCGCCAACTGCGGCGGGGGAAGGTTTGGATTGTTGCTTTTTTGTTGGCCGGTGGATTTCGCTGCCGATAACTAGTCAGCGAACTCGCAAAGCAAAAGGCGCCAAGGCGTTATCCCATGAACGATAGAATCGCGAGAACGACTTTCTCCTTCCAACGGATGCTGTTGGCAGCCGTGGTCGTCGCGTTGGCTTGCTTCGGCGGCAGCCGCGTGCAGGCGGAGGATCGTTCGATTGATGGCACCGGCAACCACCTGACGAACCCCACCGCCGGCGTCGCCGGAGAGTTGATGGTGCGGCACAACTCCGTGCGTCATTACCCCGGCGATGGGACGGGATCGACTTTGCTCGGTCCGCCCGATCGGGCAAATCCTCGTGACATTAGCAACGCGATGTCGGCCCAGTCGGGGCTGAAGTTTAACGCTCGCAACTTGAGCGACTACGCCTGGGCGTGGGGTCAGTTCTTGGACCACGACATTTCGCTCAGCCATGCCAACGGGGCCGACCCGGCGGCGATTCCTGTCACCAACGTGAGCGATCCGCTCTTCAGCCCAGGCGGCATTCCCTTTTCGCGGAGCGTTTTCCAAAACGTACCGACGCCAGTCTCCGGCGGCGGGACCATCATGCAACGCGAGCAGGTGAACGACATCACCAGCTATATCGATGCGTCGAGCGTCTACGGCTCGGACATGGGGCGGGCGTTGTCACTCCGCACGAATGGCGGCCTGGGCGCCAAGCTCATTGTCGGGCCAAACAACCTGCTGCCGGAAAATACCTTCGGCGCCGCTAACGACAATGGCCCCGGCTTCGTGCCTGCCACCGAGATGTTTGTCGCCGGCGATGTCCGGGCGAACGAAAACGTCGTGCTGATGTCGCTCCATACGGTGTTCCATCGCGAGCACAATCGGCTAGTCGATTTGATCGAAGTTGAGCAGCCGTCGCTCAACGACGAAGCGACTTACCAACTTGCCCGCAAGCTGGTAGGCGCCCAGATTCAAAAAATCACTTATGACGAGTTCCTGCCGGCGATCCTCGGACCAACATCGCCCACAGCTGAGGACTTTGTTTACTCCGACCAAGGCGAGGCGACCATCACCAACGAGTTCGCCCATGCAGCGTATCGGTTTGGTCACAGTATGTTGGCATCGACTCTGCAATTAGTGAACGACGCAGGGGTCAACGTCGGAGATATCGAACTAAGCGACGCCTTTTTCAATCCGAACTATCTGAAAAACGATCCGGGTAAGATCGATCAGCTGCTCAAAGGACTCGTCACTCAGCGGTCGCAAGAGATCGACACGCAAATCGTAGATGACGTACGCAATATGCTCTTCGGACCTCCTGGCGCCGGGGGTCTGGACTTGGCGTCGCTCAATATTCAACGCGGCCGTGACCACGGACTGCCCGATTACAACACGCTCCGCGATGCATACGGACTGCCGACCGTAACGACCTTCGCCCAAATCACGAGCGACCTGACTTTACAGCAGGCACTGCAGACGCTTTACGGCACGGTCGACAACATCGATCCATGGATCGGCGGCTTGGCGGAAGATCACATGTCGGGGGCAAGCGTCGGCGAGTTGCTTTCGGCAATCATGGCCAACCAATTTACGCGGCTGCGTGACCACGACCGGCTGTTCTACCTGAGCGAAGACGCCGGCATGTACAGCGACGTGAACGGCGACTGGGTGCTTGACGCCGACATTCTCGACATTATCGACCTGGATAATGTCTCACTGGCGAGCGTCATCATGGCCAACACCAGCCTGACGAGTTTGCCCGGCAATGTCTTCTTTGCGGTGCCGGAGCCGGCGAGTATTGCGCTCGCTGCTTTGGCGTTCTTGGGATTGCTGCCACGCAAACGTCGGTCGTCATTCTGATTCGCTACCGCCAATTAATGCGTCGTGAAGCGGCGGGCCGAGAGGAAGTCGACCGGCAAGGCGGTGCTCCCCTCCGTCGCCAAGTCGGCCAGCGCTTCGCCTAGCACGGGGGCAAACTTGTAGCCGTGCCCCGATAGCCCGGCGGCAAAGCAAATCCGCTCGTCGCTGGGCAGCCGATCGACGAGGAAGTGCTCGTCGGGACTCATCGTGTAGTAGCAGGTAGCGTGGTTCGTTATCGACTGGCTAACGCCGGGCAATCGCCGGGCGACGAATGCTTCAAGCCGCTGCTGGTCGCTTGGATCGATGTCGCGATCGATCGCTTCGGGGCTTGCGAGTGGCTGACCGTAGCCGTGATCGCCTACCTTCACACCAAACGGACTCGTGGCGGGGAAGCCGTAGTAGGCGCCTTGAGGATCTTCAAACAGAAAGGGCGGCATCTTGTGGAACGAGTGATTCGCCGGCGCCTCGAACCAAAAGAGCGATTGCCGGCGCAACTGCAGCGGGGCGCCAAGGTCAGCCAGCATTTGGCCCGCCCAGGGGCCGGCGGCGATGACCAATCGATCGCACGTGAACGTCCCATGGCTGGTTTCCATGCTTATCGCCGAGCCATCGTCACGCCAGCGGTGAACCAAGGTATCGAACTGCGTCTCGGCGCCGGCCGAC
>JBCDCL010000373.1:0-3814 GCA_039182175.1 Planctomycetota bacterium | reverse complement strand
GGGGCCGAAGGCAACGGCGGCATCATTGCCCCTTGGGTCGGCATGGTGCGTGACAGTTTCGTCGGCATGGCATTGGTGCTCGACGCGATGGCTGCCCGCGACATGCCGCTGAGCGCACTGGTTGCCGAGCTGCCTCGCTACGCCATCCACAAAGCGAAAGTCACGGTCGAGCGTGACAAAATCCCTGCCGCCCTCGATGCCTTAGAAGCCCACTTCAAGGACGCCACCGCCAGCCGCCTCGACGGCCTCCGTCTCGATTGGCCCGAGCAGAAGAAATGGCTGCTGGTGCGTGCCAGCAACACCGAACCAATCGTGCGCGTCTTTTGCGAAGCTACCGACGAAGACGCCGCGGCGGCAACCGTCGAAGCTGCGACGACCGCGATCTCAGACTGCTAACGGCTCGCTATTGGCCGCGACGATTTGGCATTCGGCTTCACTGCAACTGTCAGCCTTCGGCTTCTACTACAGGCGATTCGACGGTCGTCCAAGCTGGGAAGAGTTCGGCAAGGCCAACGGCGATCAGCTGCACGGCGATAGCGACCAGCACCAAGCCGAATAGCCGGGTGACCACCGCCAGACCGGCGCTGCCAACGATGCGTTTGATCCAGGGCGCCCCAATGAGCGTGGCATGGACGATCGCCATCACCGCGATGACGACGCCTGTCATGCCCAGCATCGTCATCAGGCTATCGCCGCTGTAGCGGGGCTCTCCAAGGCGATTGGCGTAGGCGATGACAGTTGTGATTGATCCAGGCCCAGCAATGATGGGCACGGCCATCGGAACGATGATCGATCGAAACCGCTTTTTCGCACGCCCCATGGCGTCCTCCTCTTCGTCCTCTTCGTCTCGTGGGACATTCGTTGCTTCGCCACGCAGCATCGACAGGCCCGTCAACAAAATGACGATACCACCGCCGACGCGGAAGCTGGGGAGGTCGATCGAGAACGCAGACAGCAAAAGAGAACCTGCCCACAACGAAGCGAGCAGTAGACCCCCGGCGGTGAGCGTCACCAGCAACGCAAGTCGCCAGCGGGCTGCTTCGTCTTGGTCGGCACTGCATTCGATCCAAATGGGAACCTTTCCGAGCGGATTGACGATGGCGAGCATCGCGAGCAAGAAGTTGTTGAGCAGGTGGTAATCCATTAGGAGTCTGCAGGGCTGGGGAACATATAGGCTGGAGAGCAAAGAAAACGAGCGGGCGCCGACGTTCCGGAGCCCGCTCGGTGTTTACACGACGGTAAGTTCGCTGCGTGCTTGCGCGTGGAGCGAAATTCAACGCTACTTGGCCGCTGCGCGGAGGGCGACCAGGTAGGGCACCGGCTCGGAGCCGAGGGCGTTTAGCACGGTGCCGCCGGCGGTGAAGCAGTGCGTGACCCAGTCGGGTTCGCCGTAGCGGTCGAGGGCTTTGCCCCCCTCGCCACCGCCAACGTAGACTTCGACGCCAGCGTCCTTCATACGCTTCAGCTCAGGAATCCAAGCCTTGGTGCCCGCTTCAAACCGCGGATCTTCGAAGACGCCGAACACACCATTGTGGAACGCCACCGCCTTACCGCCGGTCCGTTCGATAAAGGCGCCGACGGCTTCGCTAAAGTTCTCGATTGACTTAGGGCCGATGTCGAGTTGCTGATCGCTCGGTGACAGTTCGTCCTTGGTCGAGCCATCTTCGACGACCGAGTCGCACGGCACGGTGAACGTAATGCCCTTTTCGCGGCCGTCGGAGACGATCACCTTCGCCTGTGCCACGCGATCGTCGGGAATGTACCACGGCTCGCTGCTGTTGGCCGGGTCTTCGGCGGCGCCGAGGGAGACCGGCTCGTCGTCGAGTTGACCAATCGCTTTGCGGATTGCCATCGCCAGCGAACCGGATGCAAAGATCTGCTTGATCGTGCCGCGGGCGATCATCGCTTCCATATCGTCGAGCTTGTCGATCTTAATTCCCGAAAAGACCGCCAAGTCGGCCTTCAGGCACTGCTGCATGGGGCCATCGAATTCGCCTGCTGCGTACTTGCCGAGTGCAACCCGATCCATGGCAGCCGGCACCACGACACTCGACGCGTCGAGCGAACCGGCGCTAAACGCTTCGTGGACGTACATCTTGGCGACCTTGTTGGCTAGCTCGTTGGCGAACTTGGCCAGCTTCGGCGCCAGGGCTTCGAGATCGTCAACGCCAGCTTTCCAAAGGACACGCTCGATGTCGTACTTGCGGGTGTTTTGTAGCACGATGATCGAGCCGGCGGGCAGATCATCGATGGCGGTCTTCACGGCGTCGACAACTACGCCCGCGTCTTCGTCGTACCACTCTTCGATAAGCGGAACCTCGCAGTCGAGCAGTTCGCCGAGACGCGTCGCCACCTTGGCGAGCGAACCCTCCGGCTTGCGGCCGATGTGGCCGAAGATAATTTGCTTCCAACCTTTCTCTTGGCCGAACTTGAGCGTTTCGACCATCGACCGGAGGCGAATGTCTCCCTCGCCAATTTTGTCGCCCGGCTTGGCGTCGGTATCGCCGCGAACGAGCACAGGCGTTCCGCTGGGCACATCGGTCAACGTGGCGAGTCGCGGCACGTCGGCCAGATAATCGTTCAACGCGAGATCGGGCGCCGCCTCGCGGCCTTTTACCAAGGTTTCGCACCACGATTTCATCTGTTCGGCAGTCACATCGGCCATCGTTCTTGTTCTCGTTGTTGCAGGGAAAGGTGATATCTAAGCGCCGCGCCGTCGGCAATCCGTTGTGGGCTATTCGTCGGCGGCGGCAGCTGGGGTTTTTTCGATCGACTCGTCGCCGGAGTTCGTCTCTTCAGCAAGCGACTCTACCAATTGCACGCCATCGCCCGGCTCGACCTGAAACGTCTTGAAGCCGATGGGCGAATCAAAAGACGCGTTATGAAAGTCGATCCACAGATCGAGTCTCATCAGATCGTTGTCGGGATCGAGTTGGCGCCGGACTTCATCGATTGGCATTTCGAGGCGATGCAAAATGCTCGACTGCTTGTCGATCCATGCAACGAAGGCGCCCGAAGGCTGGTCAATCCGCAAACGATAGCAGTCGACACCATCTAGCGAAGAGGTCGTCAGCGACTTCGACGGCAAAAGCGTCGTGTCGGTCCCACTGGCGAGTGAGGCGGTCTGCGTGGGCGTACCAATCAACAGGTCTAGTTGTGGATACAGCATTTCAAGCGGAACCGGCAGCAAGACGGGCGCCAATTGGGAAACCGACTGCAAAGTGTCGCGTGAGATCTCCGCCGGCGCTGCGATATCGAGCATTTCTTTTGGCTGGTCGCTCGACTTCACCCGCAATCGCTCGCCGTCGCATACCAACAGCACGCTCAAAGCCTGATCGCCACTGCCGGGCACACTACGGTCCATCCGCAGGCGGCGAGGCCGCTCGAACACGACCGCGACCTTATGTGGCTGCGGCTCGCGGGGCACGCCATCGCCTCGCTGGACGAATCGCTCGTGGTATTCCGCATTGTCGAAGTAGGTGTCGGCCTGCTGGTAGGCTTCCGTCAGCTTCGCCAGAACCTCCGACGCGGTGATTCCTTCGGCCTGCTCCACGGTTTCCGCAGTGTCGGTTGCCAGTTCTGCAGCGATGTTACCTGGCTGCCCCGAAGGCTGCTCCTTTGCGCAGCCAACCAGCATGGCGCCGGCTAGGATCGCTCCGGCAGACACGCATCGCCGAATGAAAATCGGCGGGAAATAAGGGCAGGAAATCACGGTTGCTGGGCGTCGAAATTGTGGTGGCTGAGCAATGGTTCTCTCGGGGGCATCGCTTCGGGAAAACCGTATCACAACCCCGGCGCATCGACCAGATGCAGG
>JBCDCL010000372.1:0-3827 GCA_039182175.1 Planctomycetota bacterium | reverse complement strand
TGCCACTTCGTCAGAAAGCCCATCTCCGCGGCCAGATCGATTTCCTCGCCGAGGCCTTCGAGTGCGTCGGCGATGTCGTTGAGCTGGCCAGGATCGCGGGCAGACTTGAGTGCCTGCTTGTAGATTTCCAGTTTGGCCGCATCCTCGTCAGCAGCTTCGGCTCTTTCTATGAGCTGGGCGATGGCATCGTAGCGGAGCGCTAGGCTGGGGTCGTCGAGCATCTGCTCAAGCAACGCCGGCTTCTCATCAGGATTGGCACGAGTGATCCATTCAAAAGCGGTCTGTCGTGCGTTTGGCGATTGATCATCATCGCGCATGAACTTCTTCAACGGATCGACCGGCAGCGTGCCTTCGGCAAGCAGTCGCTCGGCGGCCGCATCGAAGCAGGTGCGGAGCCAATTCTCTACCGTGAGGTCGGCGTCGCGCATCGCGGCGAGCAGTTCGACGAGGACTTCGGGTTCGCCTTCGGCCAAACGCTGCCACGCAGCTTGGAGGTTGGGCGCCGTGGGCTTAACTCCCGAAGCGAGACTAAGCGTAGAAATGTCGGCAGCTAGCTCCGCCGATTCGACCGCATAAACTTGGAGAGGCGCCAACAGCAAAACCAAGCTTGCACCAATTCCTCTCACCATCGCCAATCTCCAATGAAAGCGAGCCGTTGCCAACCGTGTTGCACAGCTGATGTGTTGCAAAGCTGTAGCGTCGAGTCAGCCAACGCCTGGTTGGACGCCGAAATCCCGCGGGTTACGATGACTACAAGCTAACACAGCCTGCCGGGCCGAACAGTCCCCGGATGAAGATGCAGTAGCAAATGAGCACGACTTGTCGCACGGGTAAACGCACCCGGCGCCGGTTGAAGATCGCTGGGTACGAATGAAAAAAGTAAAGACAGGCGGTGGGTGGCCAGCCGTTTGGTACACCTGGACGAAGGCACGCCAAGCGGGCGGCTTGCTCAAACTTTGGCGAGCCTTGCGTTCTCGCAATGCGTGCAAGACCTGCGCCGTAGGCATGGGTGGCCAAAAGGGCGGCATGGTCAACGAGGCAGGCAGCTTTCCCGAGGTCTGCAAGAAAGCGATGCAGGCAATGGCGGCCGACATGCAAGGCGCCATCTCGCCAGAGTTTTGGAAGCGGTTTGGCGTCCGCGAAATGCGGGCGATGTCGCCCCGCGAACTCGAACACGCGGGCCGACTGGTTTCGCCGATGCGGTACACGCCCGAGTCGGGCCGCTGGCACCCGATCAATTGGGACGATGCCCTCAGCCGAATCGTCGACAAGTTGGTCGACACACCGGCCGGCGAAACTTTTTGGTACTTCAGTGGTCGCAGTAGCAACGAAGCGGGCTTCTTGCTGCAGGTTTTCGCCCGACTGTACGGCACCAACAACGTCAACAACTGCAGCTACTACTGCCACCAAGCCAGCGGCGTTGGCCTATCGAGCATCACCGGCAGTGGCACCGCGACGATTCAACTAGAAGACTTGGACGAAGCCGACTGCGTGTTCGTCATTGGTGGCAACCCAGCATCCAACCACCCGCGCTTGATGACTTCGCTGATGCACCTGCGTCGCCGCGGCGGCGAAGTGGTGGTGATCAATCCGCTGGAGGAGACCGGCATGGTCAACTTCAGCATCCCGAGCGATCTGCGTAGTTTGCTGTTCGGCACAGAGATCGCCAGCCTGTACGTCCAGCCCCACATCGGCGGCGACCTGGCACTGCTTACGGCCGTGGCCAAACGCATTGTCGAAATGCAGGCCCATGACCAACCCTTTCTAGAGAAGCACACCACCGGTTGGGAAGAACTGCGAACGGCGCTCGCCAATGCCGATTGGTCCGAACTGGTTGAGAAGAGTGGCGTCGGTCGGGACCAGATCGACCAACTCGCCGACCGCTACGCCAAGGCAAAGCGCGTGGTGTTTAGCTGGACGATGGGCATCACCCACCATGCGACCGGCGTGCAGAACGTCCAAGCGATTGGCAATCTGGCGCTCCTGCGTGGCATGGTCGGAAAGCCGGGCGCCGGGCTAATGCCGATCCGCGGCCATTCCAACGTGCAAGGCATCGGCTCGGTAGGCGTCACGCCGAAACTGAAGGACGCGATCTTCGATCGCTTGCAAAGTCACTTCAGCGTCGAGCTGCCGACCAGCGAAGGCCTCGACACGATGGGTTGCATGGAGGGCGCCGCCAGCGGGCAGCAGAAAGTTGGCTTCTGCTTGGGCGGCAATTTGTATGGGTCGAACCCCGACTCCCATTTCGCCGATCACGCCCTGTCGCAGCTCGACCAGTTGGTGATGCTCAACACGACGCTCAACACGGGGCATGCCCATGGCCTGGCGAAAGAGACCATCATCTTGCCCGTGCTCGCACGCGACGAAGAGCCGCAGCCCACCACGCAAGAATCGATGTTTAACTTTGTCCGTATGAGCGACGGCGGACCTCGGCGATTGGAGGGGCCGCGTAGCGAAGTCGACATTATCGCCACGATTGCCGAGAGCGTCGCCGCGCGACAGACAGACAAGCCGGGACTTGCCGCGGTCGACTGGCGATCGATGCGAGACACCGGCAACATTCGCCACGCGATCAGTCAGATCATACCGGGCTGGGAAAAGATGGAGCGGATGAATACGACGAAAGAGGAATTCCAAATCGGCGGCCGGACGTTCCACGAACCACAGTTCCGCACATCGACCGGACGAGCCAACCTGCACACCCACACGCTGCCCGACCTTGCTGGCGCCGGCGCCAACCAACTACGCGTCATGACGATTCGCAGCGAGGGGCAATTCAACACGGTCGTCTACGAAGATTACGATTTGTATCGCGGTGTCGAAGGTCGCTATGTGATCTTGATGCACCCGTTTGATATCGAGCGATTTGATCTCGCGGCCGACGATGCGGTGACGGTCCACGGGCCGGCAGGCAAGATGGAGCACGTGCGTGCCGTGGCGTTTCCGAAGATTCGGCCTGGCAACGCGGCGATGTACTACCCCGAGGCCAACGTGCTGGTCAATCGCCAGCTCGACCCCGACAGCAAGACGCCGGCGTTCAAATGCGTTATTGTGACGGTAGAGAAACAATCGCCCATGAAGGTCGCCACGCCTCAGGCGGCGACAGCAACGGGTTGACCTCTCCCGCCTGTTAGACGGCTCTACCGAACACCGCCCCGCCCCGCCCGCCGCACCTTTCGCGCCTGCCTCGACCGCCCCCTCCCCGAGTATCGAATGATGGATCGACTTCGACACGCGCTTTCTGTTTCGTTGACTGCCGCGCTGCTGGCAGTGTGCTCGCTATCGGTCATGACGGCCGACGCCAACGAGTGGCCCCAGTGGCAAGGGCCGAACCGGGACCTCACCAACGAGGAAGCGGGCCTGATGAAGTCGTGGCCAGAAGACGGGCCGCAGCGAGTTTGGTTCTTCGAGAACGCAGGCGAGGGTTACTCCGGACCGGCGATTGTCGATGGCCGGCTCTACACGATGGGCGCCCGCAACGGCGTGGCCGAACTGATCGTACTCGACGCAAAAACGGGCGCCGAGCTATGGTCGCACAAACTGGCAGAGAAACTCGTCAATGGTTGGGGTGATGGTCCGCGGGGGACACCCACCGTCGACGGCTACCGTGTCTACTGCCTGACCGCAGCGGGGACGTTGGCCTGCCTGTCGACTGCCGATGGAGAACTCATTTGGCAGAAGACGATGCAGACGCTCGGCGGCGCCATTCCGAAATGGGGCTACAGCGAATCGCCCCTAATCGATGGCGACGAAGTGCTCATCACCCCAGGCGGCGAACTCGGCGCCATCTTCGCCCTCGACAAACAGACCGGCAGCATCCGCTGGCG
>JBCDCL010000371.1:0-3834 GCA_039182175.1 Planctomycetota bacterium | reverse complement strand
TTCATTCCCGATTCTCTTCTATCCACGAGCAACGACGATGGCGTCTATCGAGCAAGCTTACAAGATCGCAAGCGAACAGTATGCCGAGCTTGGCGTCGACACAGAGAAAGCGATGCAGTCGCTGGAATCGGTCGCCGTGTCACTGCACTGCTGGCAGGGCGACGACGTCGGCGGCTTCGAGTCGAGTGGCGAAGAGCTCAGCGGCGGGATCGCCGTCACCGGCGCCCACCCGGGCAAAGCTCGCACCCCGGAAGAGTTGCGGACCGACCTCGAGATGGCCTACTCGCTGCTGCCCGGCAAGCACCGGCTCAACCTGCACGCCTTCTACGCCGAGATGGGCGACACGCCGGTCGAACGCAGCGAATTGGGCCCGGAGCACTTTCGCTCGTGGATCGATTGGGCCAAGTCGCAGCAGTTGGGCATGGACTTTAATCCAACGTTCTTCGCCCACCCCAAAGCAGCCGACGGATTTACCCTGTCGCATACAGACCCCGGGATACGCAGTTATTGGATTGAGCATGGCATCGCGTGCCGGAAGATCGGCGCGGCGATGGGCGAAGCACTCGGTTCGCCCTGCATCAACAACGTATGGATTCCCGACGGTTACAAAGATACGCCGATTGATCGGAAAGGCCCCCGCGAGCGGCTCGCTGCGTCGCTCGACGCGATGTTTGCCGAAAAGATCGATCCCAAACTGAATTTGGACGCCGTCGAGTCAAAGCTGTTTGGCATCGGTTCGGAAAGTTACGTCGTCGGCTCGCACGAGTTTTATCTGGGCTACGCCATTCGTAATGACAAAGTGCTCTGCCTAGATGCGGGGCACTTCCATCCCACCGAAGTCATTTCCGATAAGCTGTCGGCAGTGCTGTGCCACTTGGACGAGGTGCTATTGCACGTCAGTCGGGGCGTGCGTTGGGATAGCGACCACGTGGTGGTGCTGTCAGACGAACTCTACGCCATTGCTCAGCAAATAGTGCGGGGCGGCTATTTGGATCGCGTGCACATTGGGCTCGACTTCTTCGACGCCAGCATCAACCGCGTCGCCGCTTGGGCGATTGGCTCGCGGGCGACGCTGAAGGCGATGCTCGCGGCATTGCTGGAGCCAGTCGAGGAACTCACCAACGTCGAGGTCGCCCAGGATTACACCACGCGTCTCGCCATGCAAGAACGGCTGAAAATGATGCCGATGGGCGCCGTTTGGGATTACTATTGTGAGCGTGCTAGCGTTCCCGCCGAAGATGCCTGGCTCGCCGAGGTCAAACGATACGAACGCGAAGTGCTCGCGAAGCGGTAGTCGCAGTCGACTACTGCGTCTGCGATTTAAGGCGTCCAATACTCATCTCTTCTCTACTCTGAAAACCTAAGTCTATGAGCGATACCGAAGAAGCAACCGGTGGCGAATTTGAACGCGAACCGGTGCCTGAGTCGCAACTACTAGGACCCGGGAAATTCTGGGGGATGTACGCTGGCGAGCACTGCGCGGGCACCGAGTTTATGATTGGGCCGCTCTTCCTCGGCGCCGGCGCCAGTCTGTACGACCTTGTCGTTGGCTTGCTGCTGGGCAACATCCTGGCGGTGCTCACCTGGCGTTATCTGGTGGTGCCGATCGCCATGGCGAAGCGGATGACTTTGTACTACCAACTCGAGCGGATCGCCGGCTCGCAATTGGTGAAGCTTTACAACGTAGTCAACGGCTTGCTCTTTTGTTTCCTGGCCGGCGCGATGGTGACTGTCTCTGCTACCGCAGTCGGCGTGCCGTTTAAGGTCTTCTATCCAGATGCGTCGGAACTAGCGTGGTACGAGATTGGCGACGTTTCCTTCACTATCCTGGTGGCGATTGTTGGTTTGGTGATGAGCGTCATCGCTGCTGCCGGCTATGAGACCGTCGCTCGTGTGGCGAATCTAGCAGCGCCTTGGATGATCGCCGTCTTCGCCGCCGCCGGCATTGTCTCGCTTGGTCAGATGGGCATCGATAGTACAAGCGAACTCACCGAGGGGGCCTACTGGCAAGAAGCGATCGACTTCGTTGCGACGGAGTTGGCTGCCGACGATAAAGAGCCGTCCGTATTCACATTCTGGCAAATCGTGCTTTTTGCGTGGCTGTGCAACGGCGCCATGCACTTTGGCATGTCCGATCTGTCAATTTTCCGATTTGCTCGTAGTGCATCGAGCGGTTGGGCTCCAGCAATCGGCATGTTTTTAGGGCACTACATGGCGTGGATCGCTGCCGGTCTTCTCTTAGCTGCCCAGATAAAGCTTTCGCAAGACGCAAGCCCAAATCCGGGACTACTTGCCTGGAGATCTCTTGGTTGGACGGGAGTCCTATGCGTAATTGTTGCGGGATGGACAACTGCAAACCCGACGATTTATCGCGCTGGCTTAGCTTTTCAGGGTGTCTTTCCCAAGAGTAGCCGAGTGCAGATGACTCTGCTCGCGGGTTTAGTGGCTACAGTTGCCGGTGCCTTTCCCAACCTATCAGCCCAACTTCTCGGATTTGTCGGAGCGTATGGCACGATACTCGGCCCAATGGGAGCTGTGATCTTTGTAGACTACTACTTCATGCGTAAATTCCGCATGCAGAATGAATATGCCAGTCGAACTGGATTACTTTTTAACCCAGCAGTGCTTGTGGCTTGGCTTTTTCCAGTAGCAGTCGGACTCTATTTGATTCTTTTTGTCTTCAAGCAGGGTACGGATGCTGTCTATTGTGTCATTCCCGCGTGGATCGCATGCGGCGCCATTTACTTGGCGCTGAGTGCCGTAACCCAAAAGCAAACCACCGCCAACAGCGAAGGAGCCTCCGCATGATTATCGCATTGAAAGCTGTCGGCGCCTTGGCATTGGCGGCCGTTGTGCTGACGCCGCTACTCTACGTATTCGGCCAGATCGAACTGCCAACGTCCAACACGGTGCTGATCACCGCCACGATCGTTTGGTTTGCTGTGGCGGCGCTGCCGATGTTTGCCAACGGCAAGCTCGGCTCCAGCGAGAGCTAGCGACCTGCTACTTGCGGCGGACGATGGCGAGCCAGTCTTCGTCGGCGTCGCTCGGTGGAGCGCCGAGCGATACGACACTGCCGGCTCGTATTCGATTGACCGAGCCCCTCGCAAGCTCACCACCCGTACGCGGGTTGAACCATTCGACGCGGAAAGCCCCACGCTCGGATGACAGATCGAGTTTCATCGGCGTGCCGCCGTGGGTATAGACAAGGTACGGGCCTCCCGTCCGCGCCAGGCAGTATTGCGTTTTGGCGTCGTCGGACGCGCCGATCAAATCGTTCCGATTGGTCATCTCCCAAAACGGAATTTCATTGTCGTGGAAAAAGGCGAGAGCGATCTTGCCGAAGTTCCAGGTCATAGCGCGGCTTCGCCAATCCTCTGCCAGAAGATCGCTCTGCGGCAACTCCCAGCCGAAGTAGTGCTCCACGCCGCCACCGCCCGCCATCAGGTTGCCCCACAAGACATGTTTGCGAATGTCGTGGACAGTGTGGACAACGTTGCCTTCGCGATCGGTTCCGTCGTAGCCATCGTAACCCGGGTCGGGAGGCGTGCCGGTTGTCCAGTGATTCTGCTCATCATTGCAAACCACCCACGGCTTACCCGATGCGGAGGACGCCCGCAGCCACTTGAGCGTTTGCCGGTGAACAACTCGCCAATCGTTTTGCAGAGCGACACCGGTCAACTCAGACTGGTCACCAAGCAGCGGTGTGTAGACCTTGTTTTGTTCATCAGGAAAAGTCTGAATGACGATGTGGTGATCGTAGGGGTCTAACTCGCGTAGGTAGGACGCCATCGCCCGCTGCTGATCGGGCGTTTGCGAGTTTTCCTCGCCCAG
>JBCDCL010000370.1:0-3843 GCA_039182175.1 Planctomycetota bacterium | reverse complement strand
CTTTTTGAGTCGCTCGATCGCTTCGCCATACCGGAGGCTATCAACCAACGACTGGATCAGATTGAACTCGTTGCTTGCTATCGTGTCGCGCACCGTCTTCTCGACATCTTCACTTGGCGCTTCGACGTAGCCGAGTGCGATGAGTTGGTCCATTGCGGCACGCGACTCGACGGGATCTACCCTTGCCTCTGCAGGATGCATACCACAGGGCCCCTCGACTTCTTCCCACGACTCAATCCGTGGCAGCGGCTCGGATGTTTCTAATACTTCCGCGAGGACACGGCCGGGCATGTCGTAGGCGGCGGGGAGTCCAAGCAGTTGCAGGACAGTTGGCATAATGTCCATGATGCCAGCGCCGTAGACTCGCGATCCTGGCGTGACACCAGGACCTTGAGCAGCAAAGATGCCAAACGGTCGATGCCATTCGACGGGGCCAGCCCTGCCCGGCCTCGGGTCGGGGCGAAGATGGTTGTTGTAGTAGCCATGATCGCTGATGAGCAGCACGGCTGTGTCGTCGCCGGCTAGGTCGAGCAGCGTCTGCAGCATCATATCGTGGAAGCGATATGCCCCGGTCATGCAATGCTGATAAGCATCGAAGTCTTCCTGCGATACTTGCTCCATCTTCGGCGGATGGAACTCCATGAACTCGTGACCGAATCGGTCGATGCCTTCGTAATAGACAGCGGCGAACTCCCAATCCTCTTCGGCCAAGAGGTGCGTCGCGGTGGCATGTACGGTCGCCGTTTGCGACAGCAGGTGCTGAAGCTTACCTAAACGATGATCATCGCGTTCGAGAACCTTCGCGGCGTCCGGAACAAACGGCAGAATTGCCGCCGCGTCAATTTCGCCGGGTAGTACACGCAGTTCGGCCAACTCCTCAAGACGTTCTGCCGGCGAAACAGATGACGCAGGAGGTGGCGTCGCTCGCTGTTGCTCAACCTTAAACTGTTCGAACTGGTTGGAAACCATCACGCCGGCAATTGGCTCGGCCGGATGCGAGGCGTACCAGCCGACCACGTGCGAACGCATGTTGTACTGCGTGAGCACGTTCCAAACTGCTTTGCACTTGCGACTGGTGCTATGAACAGGGCGAACACCCTCTCCGTTGGGATCCGGCTCCGTAAAACCATGCACACCGTGGTCGATCGGCCGTTTGCCCGTGGCGATCGAATTCCACAGCATGGGCGAGAGAATCGGACGCGTAGTGGCGAGATTACCAGATGCCCCCGATTGCATCATCTGCGCGAGGGTCGGCATCAGACCACGCTCGACGAGCGGATGAATCATCTGCCAATCGGCCGCATCCCACCCGATGAGTAGCACTCGCCTCGGCGAACGCTGCGTCACTTGGCGTTGGGGCAGATTCACTTCGCGTCTTCTCGATCTGCTACGACTTCCTCTCGGCGGCGGCGGGCGCCCCGTATAAGAGCGAGGCCACTAGCGCCGGCTGCCAACAGCCCTAGAGTCATCGGCTCGGGCGCGGCGTTCGTCACTGCCCCTGGCGGTAGAGCCACACCGGACAGGCCGAAGTCCTCGGCCCAAATCAGATAGTCTGCGATGTCAACTTCGTCACTCAGGTCAACGTCTGCGGGAATAAACTCATCGCCCACGCGAGTCGTGCCGAGCGAATCTCGCCATACCGTGTAGTCCGCAATGTCGGTCACGCCATCGCCGTTAAAGTCAGCTCGCTGACCGGCTGCGATCCCAGCACCTGGCGTGATGTTGTAGGCCCAGTCGTTGATGATGAAGACACCGGCTGCGTTATCGATCGTCACACGCACCCATCCAAAGTGCAGTTCGCCAGCGATCGGAAAACTAAGCCCTAGAAAGGCGCCATTTACGCTATTGAACTCGGCATTGGGATTGTTAGCGCCGTAGGCAAGCGATGTCTGTGCAAAGCCGTTGGCGGTGGTGTTGGCGTCGATCAAGTCACCTGTCGACAATGCGGACGCATAGGCAAAGGCATCTTGAAAGCCGATCGTCCTGCCGGGCCCATAGATAACGTAGGCGCCCTGGTAGTTGCCGCCGCCGAAGACATAGTTCTTTAGGACAAGGTCATAGTAAATATCGCCGTCAAGGTTGAGCGTTTGCTGTGAGAACTGACCGATCGCGATATCTTGCGGCGTCGACCAGACGATCTGCGCGTCGGCATCGCTTGCAGTCATCGCAACACTGGCGCCGGCGGCGAGTGTATAAGCTGCCTTCCGGGCCCCCTTCGTCTGCTCGCTTGGCTGAGGACTCATGCCTTGACCCTCTATTTTCAATTGTGATTTTTGTGTGGCTAGCGAAATCGCCGGTGCGGAACGCACGTGTTCCGCACCGGCTTGATCCAATCTCACACGAGCATAGACACGCCGGCGATCTAGCAATGCGTATCGCGGCGCCGACGCATCGCCCCAACGCCCAACGCACCTGCAGCCAGCAAGCCAAGAGTGCTCGGTTCGGGAACTTGTCCCGCCAAGATCCCTTCACCTGGCACCGTGTTGTACGCCCATTCGTTAACAACAAATGTGCCCGCGGCATTGTCTATCGAGACGCGTATCCAGCCGAAATGCAGAAACTGGGGGGCGTTGCCGCCGATCGGGAAACTCAGACCAATCAGTCCGCCATCGATATCGCCAAACTCGGCGTTGGGGTTTACGGTCGAGTAGGCGAGCGACCCGGCAAACGAAGGCCCCACCGTCGTGCTGTCGATGAGATCGCCCTCGGACAGGGCGGTCACATAGTAGGGGAAGCTCCCGTTGGAAATCGCAAGCTGACCAGGGGCGCCGTTGACCGATGCGCCTTGGTAGTTGCCTCCGGCAAAGACGTAGTTTTTAAGCAAGACGTCGGTGAAGGCGTCACCATCGATATTGAGGTCGAGCGAGCCAAATTGAGCGATGTCGATATCCTGCGGGCCAGAGAACGATATCGAACTCGCGTCGGCATCGGTCTGTCCGGCAAGACCTGCTGCGGCGCCTGCAGCAAGAGTGTAAGCCGCACGGCGTGAAGTCTTCTGCATGTCGCGTGTCATGAGCATTCTCCGGTGGTGAATCGACAGTAGCGAAGTAAGCTGATTCGGACGTTTCCGATGTCTTTAATCGAAGTCAAAGCGTGTCTTTTCGGATCTCTGATTCCCCACTCAATTTAGGCGAATTCAATAGCACGCTAAGGGAACCATGGGTGGCGGTAAAGAACCTTCAGAGAGACCCGCTTCGCTGCGAGTGAGGTGGTGGATTGTGACGCATCCCGCCTGAGAAAATCGCAACCCGCGACTATAACCAGCCGGTAAGGTCACGGCAACGACGCGGCAGGAAAATCGGAAAAATCGCAGCCGCCATTAGCAAAGCAGATGGCTCGGGAACCCGCACCAGCGTCGATGCACTTACGCCGAACGTTGCTCGCCAAACTTCGTAATCTTGGACATTGATCACCCCGTCGCCGTTGCCATCGGCGGCCAGCGTTTGACTGGACAACAACGCGTCTCGCCAAACTGTGTAGTCGGCGATGTCTGCGGCACCATCTCCGTTGTAGTCTCCTTCGGTTTGAAGCGCAAGCGTTGCCACATCCAAACGGTATAGCTGCGTGGCGCCCACGAGGCCTGAAACGGCGACCGTGTACGACTCGCCCGGAGTTGCGACGAAGGAAAGCGACTCGTTGGAGCCAAAACCGCCAAGATTCGATTCGGCAAGCATCGCCACCGCGCTTTGCGCTTCCAGGGCTAAATTGCCAACTCGGGTCGCTTGGACTGTCGTTGACGCTCCGCCGCCGATCCGCTGGTCGTATGATCCACCGACCGGCGTTAGATTCACCTCAACGCGCGTCGGCTCGTCGACGGTCAACTCGTAGATGTCGACATCGGAT
>JBCDCL010000369.1:0-3846 GCA_039182175.1 Planctomycetota bacterium | reverse complement strand
TCGTGGCCCGCGAAGATGACCCCGCCCCCGGCGCCGGCGGGGCCGAATATAGCTTCTTCAGCGACCCCGCCCTCAACGCCGCCGGCGACATGGCATTCGAGGCCTTCCTCCGCACCGGTGACACCGGGCCTGAGGTCGATGGCTCCAACGATGGGGCCCTGTTCGCCTTCGTCGATGGCGAACCGCAGCTCATCGTCCGCGAGGGCGACCCGTTCACCGTCTTCCCCGACGCCGGCCCGCCAGAGGTTCGTACCATCTCCTTTATCGACTTCGACCGCCTCAATGGCATGAGCGACACCGGCGGCCTCGCCTTCAAGCTCTTCTTCACCGACGACACGTCGGGCATCTTCACCACGACGATCATCCCCGAGCCGACGTCGCTAGCCCTCCTCGCCACCGCCGCTCCGCTCCTGCTAGGCCGACGCCGCGGAAGGCGATAAGCCGCTAACCGACGGCTGCAGCCCGCTGGCGGCTGAGCGAGGAGACAAGCGCCGAGACCAGCGAGCGGCAGCTGTCCGGCTGGCTGTCTACAAACAAATCGGCGTCTAGCGTGGTGTCAGGGAAACCGAGCAAGATGGCGCCCGACTTGCGTGGCTAACGATTGGCAGTTCGCCGTCGAAAGAGCAAACCCGTCGCTGCAGGCCCCAACAGCAGAGCGCTCGTTGGTTCGGGGACGAGCGTTACGGTCAGTGTTGCTGCCGGCGAGAAAGACGAGGATTGAAAAGCGAACCCCGAATTCAGTGTTAAGCTGAACGGAGAGCCATCGGCAAACAAACCGGACAACGTCACGTCACGGTCGACTATCGTGAATGCCTCGCCAGGCATCAGGCTCTCGAGCCCAACACCGTCGATCGAGAACTCAACACCTCGCAGATGCACCTCGCCACCAGCAGACACTCGCAGCTCGTCATTGACGTGACCGCCGCGTATAAGTGCTTTACCGCCCGATGTGATTCTAAAGTGGGAAACAATTCTTCCACCGCGAACGATGACGGTGCTGTCTGCGTTGGCTGAAAGGCCATCACCAACTTCGTTACCTCCAATAATTCCTCCATCGATCATCACAACACCGTTTGTACCGGCAGTGACAATGTCAAAAGCGCCGCCGCTAACATTGAGGTGACCAGAGCTGAGAGCGCGGCGTACGTTTCCTCCGTCGACATTGGCTACTGAGTCGAAGCCAACCGTAAGGCTGCGTATTTGCCCACCACTGATGTTGGCAACGCTGCCTGAATTAAGGCTGAGTCCCGCCGTGCCGCCAAAAACGTTGACCTCGACATTCTCGTTCACCTGCCCGGGATCGCCAACATTTATACTGCCTATTGAACCTCCAAGCATACCGCCATCGAACAGGTTGACTTGCGTCGACGACTCGATTTCAAACGGGGGAATGTCAGGCGGGATGTTGATCACGGTATCGAACTGCGCCAACGCCGGCACTACGCTCAAGCCGAAAATTGACGCCGTAACCACGCAGTGGGTTAAGCGAAGCTCAATTGCACGAAACAAGCAAGAAAATAGCATCGTCAAAGGTTGCTCACCGGGAATCAGGGGAAACTTTACGAACGAGAACGCAGCACAGATCCTTCGTAGCGTTCGGCAAAGTTATTCACTCGCTGGTCAGAGAGATTGCCTGCATCGATTTTACAGGGGCATAGCGTCGTAGGCAAAAAGCGTGCGAGCCCACCCTCATGGGGGGCAAGCTGACGATGGAGTCCGATTTCGTAGAAGCCAAACATCCACTGTGTGTCGTCCACTCTTGGTCGGCAGCAACCGACTTCGGTCGCGAACTGGAGGGAAACCACTAACGACCTACTCGATGCCTCAGCGAAGGTTGGCAATACGGTCGCCATCTGATCAAACTGCCGATTGCTGTCTAGCGAGTTTGATAGATGTGGTCACGCGGTGATACGAGTTTTATGGCGATCCTTGTCTGATCGGAGAATCTTATGGCGTGGTTCGGGTTTGGCGTTTCTACGCTCGCGTCGCTTGGGTTCGGGATTTGGTTTGCTGTGACCGAGATCGAGTCGCCGGGGCTGTCGATTGCTTTGGCGTTGCTGACCGCAGCGACTGTGGTGACCGGGCTGGGGTTTGCCGTGCTGAGTAGCGCTGATGCGACGGGGGATGTCTTCGCCTTGGCGTGGGTCGCGCTGGCGATCGCCATCGCCGGCGACTGGTACCTGAACCGTTACTTCGAAGAGTGGGCGCCGCTGACCTTCTACTGGGTCGCCGTGCATGGCATCGCCGCCGTCGGCGTTGTGCTCAGCTGGCTAGGGAATCTAGCAATCGCCGAGGGGCCCGACGCAAGGGATCCCAACGAAATAGAGCCCGACGAAAGGAAGTTCGCCAACGTAGGCGACTAGCTACTGCTGCTTCCAATAGTCGCGGAAGGCGATTAGCCGAGGGAGCGATTCGCGGTCTTTCGCCCGGCCGGCGGCCTGCTTGCTGGCGATAATGTCATCGGGATGACAAACAAAAAAACCCTCGACCTCAACGCGGCGGGACCAAGCATCGTCGAAGCGTTCAATGCCATCAGGAGCAAAGATAAGATCGAGATCGAAGGGGCCATTCTTCAGCTGCACGAAGTCTTTGGCCCGGAGGATTTCTCCCTCTTGCGTTTCCGTTAGGTCGAAGCCCAGATGCCTGAGCGCCGAGACCAGCGAGCGGCAGTTTTCCGGCTGGCTGTCTACAAATAGATCGGCGTCTTGCGTGGTGTCGGGGAAACCGAGCAGGATGGCGCCCGACTTGCCGAGAAATAGATGGCGTACCGCGTGGCGAGCAAAAGCATCGCGGACCTCCTCGGCCTGCCGGTACTCAAACGCGCCCATAGCCAAGCCAATCTGGAAGATTCTCTTCACACCACTGACGGTAATCGGCCATCGAGTCGAACGAGCGAAACGGAGCGTCGTCCATGACCGGCTTATAGGTCTTGATAAAGGCGTACTTCCAACGCTGTGCGAGGGGCCGCCGTGCGGCAGCTTCGAACTCAGCAAGCCACTCGGGATGGGAAGTCGCCAAATCGGCCGCTTGGTTAGCGGGCGCCGTGTTGCGATCGCTCGGCATGGTAATTACTCCAACCGCAAACAGCCAATCGCTATAAGTTAACGGCTAACAGCTAATAGCTCCCCGCTACTCCGTGATCATATCCTTCACGGTCATGCCGCCGGGGATCATGGGCAGCACGTGCTCTTGGTAGGGGACGGTGACGTCTAGCAGGTAGGGGCCGTCGTATTCGATCATCTCCTTAATCGCCGCTTCGAGGTCTTCCTTGCGTTCGACGTAGCCGCCGCCGCAGCCGTAGCCTTCGGCGATTTTCACGAAGTCGGCATATCGCTTGTCGCGGCCTTGGCGGCCGATCCCGTCGCCTTCGCCAGCCCACTCGGGATGGTCAATCGGACCCAGGTAGGTGTGGGCCCGGTTGCCTTGCATGAAGCGGTCTTCCCACTGCGTAACCATGCCAAGGTGCTGGTTGTTGAGCAAGAACATCTTCACCGGCAGCTTCTCGCAGACCAAGGTCGACAGCTCTTGGATATTCATCTGGAAGCTGCCGTCGCCATCGATATCGATCACCAAGCGATCGGGGAACGCCGCCTGGACGCCCATTGCCGCTGGTAGGCCAAAGCCCATCGTGCCGAGGCCGGAACTCGAGAGCCAAGTCCGCGGCTTTTGGAACTTGTAGAACTGGGCGGCCCACATCTGGTGCTGGCCGACGCCGACGGTGATCACCGGGTCCATGTCCTGGGTGACCTGCCACAGCGTGCGAATGGCGTGCTGCTGCGTGATGCCAGGGTACGACTCGTCGTACTTAAACGGGTGATCCGCCTTCCACTTTTGGCACTTGGCGAC
>JBCDCL010000368.1:0-3855 GCA_039182175.1 Planctomycetota bacterium | reverse complement strand
CACGATCTTAAACGTCATGATGAAGAAGATCAGCAGTTGGAACACGATGTCAATCATCGGTGTCATCTGCAGCTGAATCTTGTCACGATGATCGGTGTGGCGGATTTTCATGATCAGGCGCTGGGCGTCGGGCGCTAGGCGCTAGTTTTGGAATTTAAGCCTCTACTCACTGCTGTTGTGTGAGCAACAGGGTCGACTCGTCGCTTTGGCGGCCGCGGAGGGCGAAGTTTTCGAACTCCGCTTCTTGGCAAATCTGAATCACTTTCTGCACCTTGCCCGTCTTGACCGACGCATCGGCACGGATGATCACTGTGACGTCGTCGAGCGTTTTGCTATCGCCGTAGGCTTTGGTGATTTGGGCTTCGCGCCGCAGCGGCGTCGACAGAGCGTCGATCTCCCAATCGTCGCCGGCAAACAGGACCGTCTCATCCTTGGTGATCTGCACCGTCAGTGGATCTTCGTACCCCACCTCCGGCGGCTTGGCCAACTCGCTGGCAGGCAACGTGATCCGCTGATCTTGCTCGACCTCCGAAAAGTTGATCAGCACCATGAAGAACGCAATCAACTGAAACGTCATATCAATCATCGGCGTCATGTCGCCCTCAGCAAGCTCCAGTTGTTTGCGACGAATGATTTTCATAGGTCAGGCGCAAGGTGTCGGGCGCTAGGCGCTAGTTGTTGGAGGCTAGCTGCGAATGCGAGCTACGAGTCGCTCTGTTTTCTCGATCTTATCAGTCCATGTAGCATGCGGGCGGTTTCCGCAGCGATGGCAAGCAAACTGTCGATTTTCTGATGTTTGGAGTATTCAAGGCTCTTTGCAATCAGGAGCTGAGTTTCTATCTCCGCCAGCGATCCCAGGGCTATGTTTGCAAACCGGACCATCTCGCCACTTGAGTTCTTTGCATGCCCCTCAGCGATGTTCGACGGAACAGATACAGCCGCTCGTCGAAGCTGGCTTACTAACCCGAATTTCTCATCGTCCGGAAATTCGAGTGTCAATCGATAAACGCCGAGCGTAAGCCGCATACCAGACTGCCACACCTTTAAGTCTTGATATCCAGCCAAACCAGCGTACTCCTGTCATCATAACCAACCAGCGCCTAGCGCCCGACGCCTAGCGCCTAGCTCATTTTTTCCCCACATTCTGAAACCGGCTCATCAAGCCTTCGCTAACGATGCCGACTTCGAGCACCAAGCGGGCGACTCGGTTGCGGAGGATGTTGTAGGCGGCAATGGCGGGAATGGCGATTGCCAGGCCGACGAGGGTGGTGAACAAAGCAGTCGAGATTCCCTCGGCAAGTTCGGACGGTTTTGGCGCCCCCGTATCAGTGTTGGCGATCACCTGGAAGCTGGCGATCATGCCTTGCACGGTGCCCATCAGGCCAATCATGGGAGCGATCGACCCGATCAAGGCCATGTAACTCAGCCGGTGTTCGAGCTTCATGTTCTCTTCTTCACCCACTTCTTGCATCGCTTCGATCGCCTGACTGTAGTCGCCGCCGCCAGACAGCTTCGACAGACCAGCCGAGAGGACTTTGCCAAGGAACGAGTCGTCGCTGCTCGCCAGTTCGTACGCTTCGGTGTACTGCTTGTTGTTCAGGTGCTCTTCAAACCCTTCGACGAGTTCCGACGGCACCACGTTGCCGCGACTCGCTTGCAGCAGGTTCATCACGAACAGGGCGACCAGCGTGAACGATAACGACAGGAAGACAATGCTGTAGAAGTATCCCAGCGATCGGGCTGCCCAGACCAGCAGGCTTTCTCGTTTCTGGATGGCGACATCGGCGTCGTCGGCTGTTGAGTCGCTGCTGGCGGCCGGCTCATCTCCCTCTTGGGCCAACGCCGTGCTAGGTATGCCTGTATGCAGCACGACTGCAACCAGCACGGCTGCCACCAGCCGAGCAAGCGTGCGGCACTTTCCCGGTAGGCAATCCGTCACAGCGGGCAACGACAGAGACTCCGGCATCATGAACTCCTCAGTGGCGGATGGCACGGCGGTTCGTCCTGTTACGAGAAGGGAGCGCCCCAGGCGGCCGGAGCAGTCGTTTCAGTTTAATTGCGGCGCCAACTTGCAGCAAAGCCAGTTAAGGCGCCTAGCCGGCTACTGCTTCGCCCATTTGGACGCAGCGTAGCGATCGCGGAGCGTCTGCCGTGCTTCGCGTGCTTGGGCCGGCTTGCCAACGGTCTCCCAGAGCGTCGCCAAATGGTAGAGCGACTCGGCATGGGCTTCCGGCTCGGTGGAGAAAAGCAAATCCACATGCAAGAACGCAAACAGGGCGTCCTTGGTTTTTTCAGCTTGTAGGTAACAAGAACCGAGGGCGTTGTACGTGAGGGCCAGCAGTCGCTCTTCACTCGGGTCGAAGTCGCTCAAAACCTGTTCGACGAGTGCGACCCCTTGGTCGACCTGGCCCGTCGCCGCCAAGCTAACGGCTTTGCCAAGCAGGGCCGCGAGTCGCTGGGTCTTGCCGCCGGGGCTATCGTCGTTGATCGCGAGCGCCGCCTCGAACCGCTCGAGTGCTTCGGTGTGCTTGTCTTGAGCTTGTAACGCACGACCAATCAGCACTGCGGCACGAACTTTGTATTCCGGGAAGGGCGCCTTGGCGATCCGGCCATACATCTGCTCTGCCGGTCCGTAGCGGCCCGCGGAAGCCAGCAAATCGCCCAGCAGTTCGGTCGCCTGCAGATAATGGAAGTTTTGCGAGTTCTTTTGCAAGAACGTATTCAAGTCGCGGCCGGCAGACGCGATGTCGCCCTCGCCAAGCAAAGCAAGCTTTGCTCTACAGAACGCGCGGTAAAAATCAATCTCTGCAGTGATGTAGGGATTCGACACATCACTAACGTCAATTTCTTCAAGTTGTTCGAGCGCCGCCTGGTATCCGCCGTTACGAGCGTTGAGCCGGGCTTGCGTTAGCTCCGACGGTTCGTCGGCGAAGCGGACGCTTTCAATCTCGTTGACTGGCACACTCTTGGTTTGCGACCCTCGCTTGACAATCACCGCGACGGCCGACATCTCTTCGATCTGGCCCGACTCAGCGACGGTGGTGGTGCGGACACGATCGTTTTGTGCGTGAGCGACGCCCGCCATCAGCAGCGTCAGTATCGAAACGGTAGTGAGGAAGCGAATTGCTGTCATAAGGTTGCGAGAGGTTCGGCGATAATGAGTTAGCCTTCGAGTTCTTCGAGCCCCACGGGCTCTTTGCCTTCGAGTTGCTGGATTTGTTTGAGCAACCGATCGAAGTCGGCCCGCCGCTGCGGACCGCCGAGGTCGGGATACTGGCGAACCACCGATCGGAGGGTCCGTCGGGCACTGCTCAGTTGCTTGCTACGCTCGGCGCCATCGGCTTGCTCGGCGGCGAAATACCGGCAGCGGGCGACGTTGAGCCAGCATTCGAAAAAGAGGTCCTTATACTTCGGCTGCTGCTTGGCGACTCTGCCGGCGACCGACGCCAACCTGCTCCAACCCCAGATTAAGTTCTTACCCGTCGACGAATCGATGCGGCCGCCGCGGATGGCGTTGAGCAGCTGGCTGGGGTCTTCTGCGCGGCCCCATTGCTGGTAGGTGTAGGCCGCGGATTTTTGCACATCGAGCAGTAATTGGCGTTCGAGCAAAATCGAACTGAAGATATCGAGCGACTGCTCGTACTCACCACTGTTGCGTAGGGCGTTGCCCAGCTGCACGCGGACTGCCAGCACTGAATTGGAAGTGGGTGGAAAATCAGGCTCGGTCGCAGCGCGATCGATCATTGCCTGGAAGACGGCGGCTGCCTCGTCGAAATAGCTTTGCCGCGTCTCGGCGTCGGCGCCATCGGCAGCAAGGCCCTCGCCCAGGTTGGCGAACGTTTGGCCGATCCATTG
>JBCDCL010000367.1:0-3859 GCA_039182175.1 Planctomycetota bacterium | reverse complement strand
TGGGATGTGCGTACCTATCCACCGGCCGTAGTTGGGCTGTGGCAAGTTGCTGACAGTTGAAGCGGTAAGCTGGGCTAGCGACACTAGACCACACGCATCGCCTAACTTCATGGAGCTGTGGCCGATGAAAACTGTTTTCGCATTGGCGTTGGCTTGCCTGCTGTTTACTCACGACCTACCCATGGCAGACGCCGACGACAATTACCCACCCGCTGTTGAGTACATCCTGCTCCCTGACGGAGCGGCGATGCCGCGGGCAGAGTGGGGTGGCGACTTCATCGAGCAAATTGAAATCGTCGGCCAAGGCGATCGGGCCGATGCGTGGACCACCGGCGTGGCGACGCCATCGCTCACGGTCTATCCAACAAGCGGAACGCCAATTGCCGCGTGCGTGGTTTGCCCCGGCGGGGGGTACGGCGGACTGTCGGTCACCAAAGAAGGAACCTTCGTTGCCGAGTGGCTCCGCGAACGTGGCGTCGCAGCCGGTGTGCTGAAGTATCCCGTCCAAGCCGGCAACACGCCGCTGGGCCAGGCTTACTTGGGCGACGCGCCACTGCGGAGCGTGCAAACCGCCATTCGATTTCTCAAGCAAAAAACAGGAGTGAAGGTCGGCGTCCTTGGTTTCTCTGCGGGGGGGCACTTGGCCGCGTGTGCGGCGAATTTGGTCGTCGGCGCCAGCCACTGGGCTCGCAACGATCCCGCGGCCCACAGCAGCGAGGTCGCGTTTCAGGCGTTGATTTACCCAGTGATTTCGATGCAGCCAGGCATTACCCACGGCGGGTCCCGAGAAAATCTGCTCGGCAAAGAAGCGACCGCAGAGCAACTTGCCAAGTGGTCGATGGAGAACCGCGTCTCTGAGCGTACTCCGCCTGCGTTCATCGTAGCGGCAGCCGACGACGCGACTGTCCCGGTAGAGAACAGCCTGCGCTACTTCGAAGCGTGCCAAGCGAAACGAGTCCCGGCGGAGCTGCACATCTATCCAAGCGGCGGCCACGGCTATGGCATGTGGTCCAACGAAGGAACCATCGCTACCTGGCCGACAGCATTCGACGCATGGCTAAAGTCGCTCGGCTTTGTTGATGCCGGTGAATAGACGGACTAGGCGCCGACTTCTTCGTATAGCTCCATCCACTCGGCTTCGAGCTGCTCGACCTCCGACACAATCAGCGTGAGCTTCTGCTGCAGCTCGACCACAAGCTGCGTTTCGGTCGCCTGCTGTAGCTGATTGGTTAGTTCGTTCTTTTCGTCATCTAGCTTGGCGATCTTCCGCTCGACACTTTTCAGACGTTTTTGAGCGTCGCGGTCCGCCCGGCCGCGGGCTTTGCGATCGCCCTTGCCGCCGTCGTCATTTTGCTGCTTAGCGGCGCCCTCGCTGCGGAGGCCGGCGTCGATTTCTTTTTGGATGCGGTAAACGTAGTCGTCGTAACTCGCCGGATAGGCAACAACGCGACCCTCGCGGACTTCGATCACTTCGGTGGCCACGCGATGCATAAAGTGGCGATCGTGGCTGGTGAAGATCACCGTCCCCTCGTACCGCTGCAACGCGTCAGCCAGGGCTTCGACCGTTTCGACATCGAGGTGGTTGCCTGGTTCGTCAAGCATCAGGACGTTGTGCTGCTCCAGCAGCAAACCTGCAAGAACGAGCCGCGCTCGCTCGCCACCGCTGAGCACGCGAATGGCCTTCTCTGCGCGGTCGCCACTAAAGAGAAAACTGCCGGCGACATCTTTAATTTGCTGCGTGGTGGTGCCGGGCGCCGCTTGGTATTCGAGATACTCGAGCACGGTTTGCTTCTCAGGTAGCGTCGTATAGACGTGCTGGGCGTAAACACCCTGCTGAAAGCCATGCCCCCACTTAAGCCGGCCCGCTTTCGGTGGGAGCGAACCGCACAGCGTCCGCAGGAAGGTGGTTTTGCCTTGGCCATTGTCACCAACAACGCCGACACGCGAACCGTGCTCAATCTCGACGCGAATGTCATCAGCAATCGTCGCATCGGGATAGCCGATTGCCAGATCCTCGGCCCGGCAAGCCGGTCCCTGGCGAGGCTGCACTTTGGGGAAGCTGAATTTGACGCGAGCCTCTTCGCCCGTGACGTCGATCATCTCCAGCCGCTCAAGTTGCTTCGCTTTGCTGCGTGCTTGGCTTGCCGTATTGGCGTTTGCTCGATTTTCGGTGATGAACTTTTCTAGCTGCTTCCGCTTGGTAGCCGTGGCCGCATTCTTGCGGCGATCGTGCTCGCGACGCTCGTCGACGTTCGCCAGATAGGCCTCCACATCGCCAGGGAACATCGTCAACTCGCCACGCGAAAGTTCGAGGGTGTGTGTGCAGGTCTTGTTCAAAAAAGAACGATCGTGTGACACCACTAAAATGCCCGCCCGGAAGTCTCGCAAGAAATGCTCGAGTAGCATTTGCGTCCGCAAGTCGAGAAAGTTCGTCGGCTCATCCAGGATCAACAGGTTCGGATCGTGCAGCAACAACGCGGCAAGCTTGACGCGGGTTTGCCAGCCGCCTGAAAGCTCACGAACCGGGCGGTGAACCATGTCATCGCCAAGTGCGAACTGCCAAGCGACTTGCCCGCACCGCCAATCGGGCTGCTTGGAATCTCGCATCAAGAAGTCCATCACCGTTTCGTTTGGCTGAAACGGATCGTGCTGGCGGAGATAGCCCAGCCGGAGCTTCTTGCTTTTGACCACCTCGCCTGCGTCGAGTTCTTCTTCGCCCAGCAGAATGCGGCAGAGTGTCGACTTGCCGGCACCATTGCGGCCAATCAGGCCCACTTTTTGATCGTCCGTCAACGCGCAGCTCGCCTCGTCGAGCAAAAGCTGCTCGCCGTAGCGTTTGTGGGCGTTTTGTAGAGAGAGGACGACGGGCATTTTCGAAGGCGGAAGGCGGAGGGGAGAAGGCGGAAGCTTGAAGGGAGAAAGATGAAGGGTGAAGGGTGAAACTTGCGGCCGTTTAAGCGGTTACGCGACGGACGAAACGCTTTCCGCCTTCCGCCTTCCACCGTCCGCCTTCGCCACTCCGATAATCGCAAGCCAGCCGCAAACGATCAAGCAGGGCCAGACTAGCAGGTCGCCGTAGCGTGTGTAAAAGCTGATGCGTGGATCGAGCGGCACATCGGCGAGGATTACCTGCTCGGTCAATCGGTCGCTTACTTCAAGCACGCGGCCGCTGCTGTCGATGACCGCCGATAGACCGCCGTTGGCGGCAATCACCATCGGTGTGCGGTTTTCTACGGCCCGAAGGATGTTACAAGCGAGATGCATTTCCAGTTCACTGGAGCCCCAAAACCACGCATTGTTGGTGACGTTCACCAGCAGATCGGGCGGCGTCCCCTCGTCTTGCAGTTGCTTGACTTGGTTGCGGATCACGTGAGGAATGACCGTCTCGTAGCAAATGTTGGGCGAAACGATCAGGGCGCCCTCGGAACGGTTTAGCGGCATCGCAACGGGCGACTCGCCCGCTTTGATAGCGCCAGGCAGCGGCGTCAAAAAGTGCAGGGCTGGCAGATTCTCAAACAGCGGGATGTACTCCCCGTAAGGCACGCGGTGCTGCTTGTCGTAAAACGCTAGGACCTTGCCGGCAGAGTCGGTGATGGCGACCGCGTTGTGGGCATCGAATTTCCACTCTGCGGGGTCACCGTCGAATGGCGGCTGCACGTCGAGGCGATCGATTCCCACCAGTATCGGCGCCTGCACCCAACTGGCGAGCGCGGCAAGCCGGTCATGCGATGCCCGTGTGCGTGCTGCTTGTTCTGGCGGAACGTCTGGTGGCGGAGTCAAGGCATCGTCGAACGTGACCAGCGGGAAGCGAAACATCGACTCCGGCCACACGAGCAAGTCAATCTGCCGATCCGCTGCT
>JBCDCL010000366.1:0-3878 GCA_039182175.1 Planctomycetota bacterium | reverse complement strand
GTGAGGTCGGTAACCTCGGCAATGGTCTCTTTGCCGTTGTAGTGGCAATAGACGATCGGCACAACGCCGTAGCCGACGTACGCCAGCACCCCGCTTCCGAGCAGCAACCAGAACCAACGCGGCGCCTGCTTGGGATGCGACATTGTTGTGTCCCCGGGAGCGAATAAACCTAGCAGTGGTGATTCGTCACAGGCGATGGTCCCTTGCTGGAATTGCCCCGCGTTGCGGCGAGATAGCTCAGGCGCTTTGTGCCTCGAACGTCAGCTTCACGACTTCCATGCCGGGATCGATCATCGACGGGCCGATTTCGACATTCATCTGGCCGCCGTCGGGTAGGCCGATCGCCTCGCCATCTTTGAGGATCGGGCCTTTTTCGATTACGTAGTGGGCAATGTTGTACACGGCGCCGGCCAGGGCGTTGGGCTCGCCCTGAAAGCATTCGACTTCAAACTCGCGGTGTCCGAGCGAATCCATTCCCGTCGTGAAAAGCATCAACGCGCCGTCATCGCGTTGCGAAACGCGGAAGTCGATCCATAGGTGGAGCGGCAGATCATCGCGAGACATCTTGGCGGCGACCAGCGCAAAATCGACCGGCTTGTGAACCGTGACGCTTGGCCCCCAGACGAGGCCTATCGATGGCGTGGTCGACGCCAGGGCAACGGTAAATTGCGTGAGGTGCATAATCCGGCTGACCGCGTCTTTGGTTTCATCGACCAGCGTCAAGAAGAGATGCCGGGTGTGCGACTTCATCACCTCGGTCGCTTCGGGCCAGTACCAGGCGAGCGTGCAGGGGCCTTCGATCTTATCCCACGGAATGGCCTGCTCGACCAGTGTGTAGTTGCCAGTCGCCTCGCCAAAGCGGAAGGTGACGCCACTTTCGGTTTGGCTAGTGACCGAAAAGCTAGGAGCGTCGGGGAAGCGCTCGGCGAGTTGCCCCGCGACCGCTTCGGGACTCGGCAGCAGACTGTCCGAGAGGGCGATCAGCGTTAGGCGGGGCGTGGTGTTGCTCATTTGTTTTATTAACGCGGAACTACTGGATGACGATTGGGGCGGAGCGGATTACGAAAGGATTGAACCTCCGCCGGGGCGCCCCCCCTCCCCTAGCCCCTCCCCCTGAAGGTGGAGGGGGATGCTTGCGGGTTTACGTCTTTGTGGCTTCGATAACTCTTGCGTGGCCGTCGAGGTCTTTGATGGTGGGTTGTAGGCTTAGGCCGGGCGTATTGGCAACGAGTTGCTCGACGCGCTCGGCGATCATCGTGCTAATTTCCATGAGCAATACGCCACCCGTCTTGAGCTGCTGAGCGGCGGCCGGCAAGAGCCGCTCGATTACCGTCGTCCCTTCGGGACCGCCATCGAGGGCGGACCGCGGCTCGTAGTCGATCACGTCGGCGTCGAGCCCGGCTAGCTCGTTGGTGGTGATGTAGGGCGGGTTGCTGACGATATAGTCGAGCTGCATGTCTGGCTTGCCTGCGGGAAACAAGTCGGCCTCGACAAAGAAGGTCCGCTCCCCAACGCCATGCCGCTCCGCATTCCGCTTGGCGACTTCGAGGGCCGCCGGCGAGATGTCGGTCGCCAACACATTGGCATTGGTGACGTACTTCGCGGCACAGATGGCCAAGATGCCGCTGCCCGTACCAACATCGCAAATTTTTAGCGTCTGGTCAGTGCGTGGATTGTCTTTGATGCGATCGGTCAGGGCGACGACGATCAACTCGGTCTCCGGCCGAGGAATGAGCGTGTCGGCCGTCACTTCGAATTCGAGAGAGTAGAACTCCTTCGTACCAACCAGATACGCCACCGGCTCGCCCTCGCCGCGGCGTTTCACTAGGGCTTTGAACTCGCTCAACAGATCCTTCGGAGCGACTTCGTCAAAGACCGTGTACAGCTCGATCCGCTTGCAGCCTCGCGAATGGGCGAGCAGCACTTCGGCATCCAATCGCGCCGAGTCGCTCCCGCGAGCCTGCAAGAACTCGGTCGTCCAACCCAGCAAGCGACCGATCGTCCAGGTGTCTTCTTGAGGCATATTGGCAGCCCAGACATACGGCTGACTTGATGCTAAAGGGGAAAGGCGAAAGGGGAATGCCGATCACTCTAGTGTGATACACGGGCGCGGCATTCCCCTTTCCCATTTCCACTTTGCGTCAGTCAAGTCCGTCCATTTGGTCGCGTTGTTGTTGGCGATCGTAGTCGATCATGGCGTCGGTCACCATTTGTAGGTCGCCGGCGATGATTTGGTCGAGCTTGTGCAGGGTGAGGCCGATGCGGTGGTCGGTTAGCCGGTTTTGGGGGAAGTTGTAGGTGCGAATCCGCTGGCTACGGTCGCCACTGCCGACAAGGGTCTTGCGTTCGTCGGCACGCTTGGCGGCCTCCTCTTGTTGCCGCTGGTCGTAGATGCGGCTCTTGAGCACCCGTAGTGCCTTGGCAAGATTCTTATGCTGCGACTTTTCGTCTTGGCATTGGACGACGATGCCTGTTTCGAGGTGCGTAAGCCGAATGGCGGACTCAGTCTTGTTGACATGTTGCCCGCCGGGGCCACTGGCGCCAAACTTGTCGACGCGATAATCGTCCGGCTTGAGTTCGACTTCTACGTCTTCGGGCTCGGGCATTACGGCGACCGTCGCTGCCGACGTGTGGATGCGGCCCTGCGTTTCGGTCTCGGGCACACGCTGCACGCGATGGCCGCCCGACTCGTACTGTAGTTCGCGAAAAACGCCGTCCCCCTCGAACGTTAGCGAAATCTCCTTGAAGCCGCCGAGTTCGTTGACGCTGTGGTCGATGATGCCGACCTTCCACTTTTTGGTCTCGGCATGTCGCTTGTACATCTCGTACAGGTCGCGGGCGAAGAGGGCTGCCTCGTCGCCGCCGGTGCCTGCACGAATTTCCATAATGCAGCGAGTGCGAGCCGCATCTTCGCCGCCGATGGTTAGTTCGAGCAGTTCGTCCCACACGCGTTCGCGCTCGGCAACCAACTCGGGCTCTTCGGCTTCGGCCAGTTCGCGGAGATCGGGATCGTCGCCCGCCTTCATCTCGCGTGCTTCGGAGATTTGCTGGGCAATCTCTTTGAAGTGGCGATACTTTGTCGCCAGCTTTGCCAGTCCGCCATGCTCGCGAGCGGTAGCCGCCAGTCGGTCGCTGTTGGCGAGCACGTCGGGGTCGACCAGATCCCGCTCAAGCTGCTCGAATCGCGCGAGTTTGGTATCGAGAAGATCGCGCATGGAACCAAACAGGGAAAGACGCCACAGGGAAAGGCGAGAGTAGAAAGAGGAATTGCTGGGAGGTGGCGTCGGACACGCTTGCCGGCATTCCCCTTTCCGCTTTCGCCTTTTGGCTTGAGCGAGTGGATTGCAATAAGCAGGGCCTCTAGAGACGCCCTCGCGTTACTTGCCACCCTTTTTCAAGCTGGCGTAGCCGGCGCCGGAGAACTTCTTCTTGAACTTGTCGATCCGGCCCGCGGCGTCCACGAACTTCAGCTTGCCGGTGAAGAACGGGTGGCAGGTGTTGCAGATGTCGACCTTCAACTCCGGACGCGTGCTCCGCGTGGTGAAGGTGTTGCCGCAGCCGCAATGCACCGTGGTTTCTTGGTAGTCGGGGTGGATGCCGTCTTTCATGATTTGCTCAGCAGGCGGGGCCAGTTTACGGGTCGCAGATTTGTGCCGGGCGGGCGGTGAAGCCGTGCGGCGAGCGTACCCGGTTGGCGATGCTCGAAACGATTTAGTTAGCCCCACAGAGTACCGCTCGGCGGCGGTGCGGACAACCCCTGCACGGATCCGCGAAAGGGCTAATTCGACGGGCCGTGGTGCGGGAAACGCCCTAGGATTGCGGGTCGAGTTCGTCTTCGTCGGGGTCGTCGGTCGACTCTTCCGAGGCGGGGTCCTCGG
>JBCDCL010000365.1:0-3887 GCA_039182175.1 Planctomycetota bacterium | reverse complement strand
CCTCGTCTACCTCCAGTAGCCAGACTGACTCTGTACTGGATGCTTTTGTAATATGGACTGTTTAGCTGTATCTTCTTGGAATCGTTGAGAAAGTCCGGTAGACGAATTCCAGCTAAACAGTACCGAGAGTACGGAAGTGCCGGTCGATCAAGCTAGCGACGAACTCCGCGACGCAGGCGCCGATGGCAGAGTCGAGGTAATCCGCCAAGCCGTTGCGCTTCGCTACCAAGGTCAGAGCAGCAGTCTAGAAGTCGAATGGCCGAGCGACTCAGAAGCTGATCCCGAGAAGCTACGCGTGCAGTTCCACTCCGCTCATCACATGCGCTATGGGTTTGAACGTACTCAGCACCCTGTAGAACTCGTCGGCGTCGCCATCTCGGTGGAGTTGCCTCTCAATCAGCGTACTGCCGCGGATAGGAAAGCGGCCGCCACGACGGATGCAGATGCGAAGAAACGTGACGACGTATCAGCCGACAGCCGTCTGATCTCCTTCGCTGAGCAGCCGGTAGAAGTGATAGTCGTGCAGCGGGCGGAGCTGCCGCCGCATCACCGTTTGCCGGGGCCAGCGGTCATCGAGCAGGCAGACACGACGACGCTCGTGCCGCCGGATTGGATCGCCTGCACCGGCGATGCCGGCGAACTGACGCTTGAACGAGCGACGTAAAGAACAACAGTTGCGTTCTAAAGAGATAAAAGTACCGCCGAGAGGAGTCGAACCTCCACGCCCTTGCGGGCACATGGACCTGAACCATGCGCGTCTGCCAATTCCGCCACGGCGGCAAAAGCAGTCTGGCAAACCGACTGCTGACCAAAACAATCGCATAATGACGCCAGGCCCGCAAGTGGTCTCGCACATGCGACGTTGACGTCCAGTTCAGCTTCGTCAGCGTCAATAGCGAGGGATACTCGGGTCGATCTCCTCAGACCATCGGTCGATCCCTCCCGCCATACTCTTCACGTTGCTGAACCCTTGCCCGCGGAGCCACATCGCAACCTGTGCGCTTCGCATGCCGTGATGACAGAGTACGACGATGGAATGTTCGCGTAGGTCCGCGAGCGACTCGACGCGTGTCGCGATCTCGCTCATGGGCACGAGACGGGCCTGAGCTATAGATGCGACGGTATGCTCGTGCGTCTCACGGCAATCGAGTAGCACGAAGGAATCGCCAACAGTGAGCCTCGCGTGCACTTCTTGGCACGAGATTTCTAGACTGTCCTCGTCTAGGCTGTCCTCGTCAGACATAAGCGGATCCTAAAAAAGAACCGCCGCGGCAGATAGCCTGCCGCGGCGGCGATTCTTAATGCATTGCTAGACAATAGGCCTAGAACTGGTCTTCGTTCACAATCTCGCGACCATTGCGAGTGACGATCCAGAGGTAGACATCTGGGTCGATCTCATCTTGCACCGCGCTACCGTGACCATCACCCCACCCATGCTGGACTACACCTGGGTGTCGCGAACTGGGGCCCCACTTGCGGTCACCGAAGTTGCCTCCCAAACGATGAGGATTGTCAGCGGAAAGTTGGTAGTACTGATCTTGTTCGGTCGTCTTGTTCGAACCTTTGTTCAGTGCCGATCCATCCGCGTTGCCATTATGGCTCCAAGCATTGGCGTTGGCTACACCGGCGCCGGCTGCGACGTTACGCACGGTCGGGGGACCAATTTCATTACCTTGACTATTCGGCCAAGTCGCCACTACGTAAGCGTTGCTACCGGCATACCAAGAGGCGTAATCCTGCTCGATCGATTCAGCAATCATAACCGTCTTGGATGTGCCGTCCGTCATGCTGCGGAACGAATTGCCGCGACGATTAATCCGGTTCCCTTGCTGTCCTGGGAAGGCCAAGACACCGTTACCGCAGATCGACCCACTACATGCCGGCGTAGGGGGGCCCGTCGCCGTACCGCTGCTTGCGAGACCATCACCCGCACCCATGCTAGTACCACCAGCCCAGTGAGAGGCAGCGACAGCAACGTAGTTGCCAACGGCCAACTCGTCATTCTCCGGCGGTTCTTGGGTTGGGAAGCTCGATACTTCATCCCCTGGGAAACTCGGGCATAGCAGCACGTCGATCTGCGTTTCCCAAACGTAGGGATTGGTTTTCATGTTCCAGGCAAGATCTGGATTGATCAGATTTGTCTCTGAAAATGCGCTCCGCTGCAGTTGTTGCGAACTCTCCTTGAGCTTGTCGTAGAGCGGCGCCTCTTCGGCGAAGGGCAGCAGCTGGACTATCCAGCTGTAGCCATCACCGCTTTGCGAATCTCGCAGGCCGGCGGCGTCTACAGGCATTCCAACATTGTGACGGCCTCGAGTAAACGACGTTAGTACGGTGCCACCAGCGGCGGTCTGGCCGTCGATGTGTACCGGCGCGGTCGAGGCGAGCGGAAAGCTCATGCGAGTGTCGTGAAAGTTGTGCAGCGCGAGGGTCCATTGCTTGATATGGTTCAAGCATTGGTTGCGGCGGGCTGCTTCGCGGGCTGCCTGCACGGCGGGCAGCAGCAGCGCGATCAAGATGCCGATGATGGCGATCACCACCAGCAGCTCCACGAGGGTAAAACCTCGTAGCGAACGCTTGGGCGTTCTCATGGGAAACCTCCTCTTACAAAACCGAGTACAACAAAAATAAGAAAGATCAGCCGCCTGGGCTCCGATCGGAGTGACGGCATTATTCCTTCGATTCGCCGGTCTGCCCAAGACTTATTGCCACTGCTCTTCGCAGACCGCTTCCCCGTTCGAGAAGCAGCTACAGCAAGTGCGAAAAGTCTTGGCGTCCGCTGGCTGGTAGCCTGTCGGGCAAGCCCGATGCTGGCAAGCAGCTCTCTCTGGGCGTGCTCGACCTGTTCCTAAGTGCGACGAGCCTTGCTAACGTCATAGAGTATCCGCATTTATGTGCAGATGTCAATCATTCACAGGCGAATTGCAGGGGGCCGACGGATCGCCGCCGCCGCCCGATGCCGGATTGCCGCAGGAACGCTCCTAATGCCCAGCCGAGGCCATCTTCGACTGCATTTTGTCGGCATCGGTCCGCCGAGGGCCAATGTGCCTGAGAGTGGCTTCGGCGGCGAAGCCCAGTTCCTGAAATCCGTTGGTGAGACTGGAAAAACCGCGTGGATCGTCCTAGACCGCTTGAGCCTCGAGCAAGCAAGGCAGCAGGCATTAGCGGCCGTTGACGGGCGTGGTCCGGCACGCGGAATATTGAGCCCCAATATTCGCACCCTCCGGCAAACGGCCGATGCTGTGCTTGGTCAGGCGCCGCGCATCGCCAGGCCGCTGACGGGTCTGCAAAAACGACAGCTGATCCTTCGACTGCTCACAAATGCCGAACGGGCGGGCCGCTTGCCCCATTTCGGCCGTGCTCACCGACTCACGCGCGTTGCCGAGCAAGTTGACCGAGCATTCACCGAGATCGCCCACCACGCACCGCGAGATGAGCAGGGGCGACTTAAGTGGGCCTCGCCCACGGTCGAGCCTGCCGACCGAGAACTGGCGTTCCTTCTGCATGTTTACCAGCAGGCGTTGGAAGAGCATTCGCTCGTCGATGCCGAGGGGCGCCTCGCCATGGCGACCAATTTATTGCGCGGCAACCAACCGGGACCGCTCGCCGGGTTCGAGACGGTTCTTGCGTCTGGCTTCCGAGTGCTCACGCGGCTCGAACGGGGATTGCTAGCCGCGATTGGTCAGCACGCGAAGCGGTTGGTCGTTACGCTTCCCTGGCCGCGCGGTAGAGCTCTTCCCGATGTGACGCAGCCACCGGCTGACGATGCCGCCTCGCCGTGGCATGCCGTCCATCGCATGGCGTTCGAGTTGGCGGAAGAGTTCGGGCAGGTGCAGACTACCGTCGAGGACCAACCAGATGCGCCACCTGATGCGAATGCGCAAGCCAAT
>JBCDCL010000364.1:0-3935 GCA_039182175.1 Planctomycetota bacterium | reverse complement strand
GCAGCTCGTCAGCTTTCGCGATGCGTGTGCTGGCTGGCGGCAACTTGTCCGCCGATACGGCACGCCATCGCCCGACCTGCCAAAGCTTTGGTACCCGCCCGAGCCTGGCGTGCTGAAGCGACTCGTTTCGTCGCAGTTCATCGAGTGCGGCATCCTGCCCCAGCATGGCCGGCGGATTGTCGAGACGATGCGACGGGCGACGCGGCTCGAAGAAGCGTGGAATGCAGGCGACGGCGCCGATGCGGCAGATCGGCTGTGCAACAGGCTCGAGCTGCTGCCTGGGATTGGCCCGTGGACGATTGGCTTTTTGCGGGGCTCTAGCCTGGGGGATGTCGATGCCGAGCTGGTGGGCGACTACAGCCATCCAAAGCACGTCGCTCACTTCTTCGGCAAACCAATCGCTGGCGCCGACGACGAGCAGATGCTCAAGCTGCTGGAGCCGTACCGCCCGCACCGCTTCTACGCCCTCTGCCTGATCATCCTGGGCTCACCCGCCCCACCCCGCCGCGGCCCCCGCCGCCGCAGCATCCGCGACCGCTTGCGGTAGTGCTCAAGTCGATTTTCTACGGCGTGAGCAGGTGCGTGCCAAGATTACACTTAAAACCATAGCGAGTTGAATCAGCCTGCAGGATTGCGGCCCGTTTGCACGCAAGAGATCGCGACATGCACGCCGCTGCTCACCAGTCGAAATACGCGCTCGGCCTTTCACACATTCTTTGTGTTATCGTGGTCATCGTCTGGTCGGTGGCGGTCGTAGGCAAAGCGTTGTCTCGCGTGCACCTTAGCAATGAAGGTCCGAATGCAGTGTCTCGTACGGTTAGCAGCGGTAGCGTCTGTGATTTTTGCGGCGCTCACAGGCGATGCGCGGGAGCGGCCGCCGAATGTGCTCTTAATTTGCGTGGATGACTTGCGACCCGAGTTGGCTTGCTTCGGCGCCGATTATATTTCGTCGCCAAATATCGATCGGCTCGCTGCTAACGGCCGAGCGTTCCGTCGTCACTACGTCCAGGCGCCTACGTGCGGTGCGTCCCGGTATGCACTTCTGACGGGCCGCTACGGCGGTCGTGACAATCACGCTCTGTTAGATCGGGGGGCGGTCCTTTCGAGAAGCGATTCTGACATCCCTCCGAGCCTGCCGGCTTGGTTCCGCCAGCATGGATACAAGACTGTGTCCGTCGGCAAAGTCTCGCACCATCCGGGCGGTCGCGGCGGAGAGCGGTGGGACAGCGACTCAATCCACGAAATGCCGGACTCTTGGGACCGGCATTTGCAGACCGCCGGTGCTTGGCTTGACCCTCGGGGCTGGATGCACGGCCTTGCCTATGGCGAAGTCCGCGTCGAGACCAAAGCCATGACATTAGATGCCGTCCAGGCGACCGATGGACCAGACTCCATCTATCCCGACGGGATTTCGATAGCGGAGGCGCAAAAGCAACTCGACCTACTGCTGGCTGATGAAGCGACGCCTTTCTTCCTTGCCGTAGGCATTCTGCGTCCGCACTTGCCTTTTGGGGCGCCGGCTAGGTATTTAACGCCCTACGAAGGCAAGGTGCTGCCGCCGATTCCTCATCCGGGTAAGCCGACGGGCAGAAGCACATGGCATGAGTCTGCCGAGTTCATGAAATACGACCGCGGTGGTAGGGATCCAAGCACGGACGCCGAGTATGCCGCGTGCGTGCGTAGGCACTACGCCGCGTGCGTGAGCTACGCCGATGCTCAGGTGGGCAAGCTGCTTCGTCGACTCTACGAAACAGGAGAAGACGCCAACACGGTGATCGTACTCTGGGGTGATCACGGCTGGCATCTGGGAGAACACGCTATTTGGGGCAAGCACTCCTTGTTCGAGGAATCGCTACGGTCGCCTTTGATAGTTGTGCATCCGACCGTAAAACGCCGAGGCGAGCCGACGGATGCCGTTGTCGAGTCGATCGATATCTTCCCGACGTTGTGCGACCTAACTGGCGTACCGATGCCGAGCTTCACGCACGGCAAATCTTTGGCGTCGCTGCTCGAAGATCCCGCTAACGAAGGCCACGCGGCGGTAAGTTACTTTGGCGACGCGCAGACGATTCGGACGCCAACGCATCGCCTGATCCTGCACGACGACGGCTTCTGCGAACTCTACGACCACCAAATACAAGATGCGGAGACGGCGAACGTCGCGAAGGCCAACCCTGCGACTGTGCAGCGACTGAGGCAGCAACTAAGGCAACGACTCGAAGCGAAACTACGGCACTAGGCCTGCCGATGCTGCCCTCGGAGTGTGTCATGCAGGATTGTCGCCGCCAACGCACCTCACGTTCGATAGGTAGGCGTGACCCTGCTAATTGATCTCGCGTTCGATTTCGCGCTTGATTTCCTGCACGGCTTTTTCGATCTCTTCGCCGAGGCCTGCGTCGAGGGCGCCGGTGGTTAGCGTGTCGGTCAGTTCTTGCATCTTTTCGGGCGAGAGCGTGCAGTCAACGACGGCAATCACCAATTCCTTCACGTTGTTCGACGCCATGAAGAAGGCGCCGCTGATGCCGCCGGCGTCGCGACTCAGGGCGACTTCGATCTGCTCATCACCATCGGCGACGCGGAGCACCCGGTCCCAACCGGCGCTAGCTAGTTGCTGGTTGTAGTATGCCTTCATCGGCGCCATGCCATCGGCGGCGTTCTTGTAGACACGCAGTTCGACGCTTTGAATCGAACCTTTGACGATGCTCAGCACTTTTTGCGAGAGGCCGAGTTGCTCGGCAGTAAGTTGGATTGCCTCTTGCTGGTCGTCGTCGGCTTCTTGGCCGAATCGCGTAGCGGCGTCGATGACGCCCTGCACAGCCGATTCCGTGATGCCAAACAGGTCGCTAAACAAGCCAGCCGAAAGGCTTAGTTCGACGGTCGCCGGTGGAGCGTCGGGGTAATCGAGCGAGACTTGCTGGGCAGTCGCCCCCGATTCGACGGGCGCCGCGTAGAGTGACAGGCCAGTGGACGCCGCAGAAATCGAAACCATCGGCGCCGCGAGTAAAGCAACAAGACGCGAGCAAGCCATGACAAGGCCCTCCCAGAACGAAACCAAAAACAGGCGAGACGCCAGCGATCCGGCGCCCCTATTCTTGTTTATTCGCTGCGTGGTACGGGATCTTGCTGCAGGCGTGGCAAATTGAAGAAAACTCGGTCGCGCAAGCGTAGCTCGCGACTAAAGGGCCCATTATAGGGCGAGGTCTCGCCACTCGATTTGGCCGTCGCCGACGCTCCAGTCAGGGCCAAAGTAGCCAGCGGCGCGGGCGTCGTCGGCGCCGCGGGTAAGGACCTGGGGGCCGAGAATCATCAGGTCGGGATAGACAACGCCGGGGACGAAGTATCGCATGCGATTGGTCCGTCGCATCCCGGCAGCCCCGGTGCCCCCGACCACGGCGACACTGGCGGTCGAACTCCCGGGACGGGGGCGGATCATTAGCACGGCCAGGTCGTCGCCCAGCTCGGGGCGGACATTGGCTTGCACACTCACGTCGACGCGGCCATCGCGGACCTGCACGGGCGAGGTCGACAAGAGGGCCGGCCAAGCGGCATTCGATTGGGCGTTGCCGTACAGCACAACGTTGCGATTAGGCTCGGTCGATGCATCGAAGTCGACGTCGGGCACGATTTCGAGCGAGCCGTTGCCTCGTCGCCAAAAGGCTTGGGCATCGAAGCGGGCTTTCGATTCGGCCCAGCGGTTTTCTTCCTCGCTGCCCTGCGTGCCATACACCAGCACGGCGTCGCCAGCGAATGCGGACTTGAACAAGCCGCCACGGGCAGGGTACTTCTCCGTCGGCGGCGGCTGGCGGACGATCTTCCACACGCCTTCTTCATTCTTGGCAAGCCAAAGCCGCGTCGCCCGGCCCGACCAGCGTGCCCTCAGCGTACGGCTATCGTCGAGAATAAACGTAGCGTTGTTGCCCGTGGTGAGGTGGCTG
>JBCDCL010000363.1:0-3950 GCA_039182175.1 Planctomycetota bacterium | reverse complement strand
GGCTGACTTTCTGTACGACAACGTGATGATGCACGCCACGGTGCTCCGCAGTGCATGGGAGACCGGCGTCACCAAACTGTTGTACCTCGGCAGCAGCTGCATCTATCCGCGCGATTGCCCACAGCCGATTCGCGAGGAGTATCTGATGACGGGCCCGCTGGAGAAAACCAACGACGCCTACGCCATCGCCAAGATCTCCGGCTTGATGTCTTGCCAGGCTTATCGCCGGCAGCATGGGTGCAACTTTATCTCGGCGATGCCCACCAACATGTACGGCCCAAACGACAACTTCGATCTCAACGGCTCGCACGTGCTGCCGGCACTGATGCGTAAGTTTCAGGATTGCCGCGTCCGATTGGAGCAGGATCCAGATGCTGGCGCCGAGGTCTCGATCTGGGGCACCGGTTCGCCCAAGCGAGAGTTTTTGCACGTCGACGACTTGGCGGACGCCTGCCTGTTTTTGATGGAGCACTATGACGATAGCGAGACCATCAACGTTGGTACGGGCGAGGACCTTGCGATTCGCGACCTGGCGGAACTTGTGCGAGACACCGTTTGCCCTGCCGCCAAACTAACGTTCGACACGAGCATGCCCGATGGCACGCCACGCAAGCTGCTCGACGTGAGCCGACTGCACGCACTCGGCTGGCGGCACGAGATTGACCTGCCACAGGGCGTCGCCGACACCTACCAGTGGTTCCTCGAGAACATCCAACAAGACGAAGGCATCCGAGGCGTGACGGCCTAGCGAGACCTTACTCGCGAGGCGAAGCCGCCCCGATTCTTCCGACCGTATAATTCCCCGCCTCACTAGCAATCGCCCACGACGACGGCGTTGCTCCCACCTTTCCAAGAGAATTGCATGTCCAATAGCAGTCGCCCCCGCAAGCGCGCCCTGGTGACGGGAATCACCGGGCAAGATGGTTCGTACCTGACTGAGTTGCTGCTTAGCAAAGGCTACGAAGTTTGGGGGATGATCCGCCGGAGTTCGTCGTTCAACACGGGGCGGATCGATCATCTTTACCAAGATCCCCATGAGTCAGACATTCGCCTCCGCTTGGCGTATGGCGACTTGAGCGATGCCTCGAGCATCAATCGACTGCTGAAGACCGTGCGCCCCGATGAGATTTACAACCTAGGCGCCCAGTCGCATGTGAAGGTCTCCTTCGAGGTGCCTGAATACACGGGCGACGTCACGGGTCTCGGCGCCACGCGGATCTTGGAGGCGATGCGGGACCTGGATCTCGATGCTCGCTTTTACCAAGCGTCGTCGTCGGAACTCTACGGCAAGGTAGTCGAAACGCCGCAAAGCGAAACGACGCCCTTCTACCCTCGTAGTCCATACGCCGCCGCGAAGGCGTACGCGTTTTACATCACGCAGAACTACCGCGAATCGTATGGCATGTTCGCGGTCAACGGCATTCTGTTTAATCACGAGTCGCCCCGCCGTGGCGAGACGTTTGTCACCCGCAAGATCAGCCGCGCAGCCTCTCGCATCAAGCTGGGTCAGCAAGAGACGCTCTTCCTGGGCAACCTCGACGCCAAACGGGATTGGGGTTTCGCCGGCGACTATATCGAAGCCATGTGGCAGATGCTGCAAGCGGACAAGCCGGACGATTACGTCATCGCCACGGGCGCAACGACCACGGTTCGCGCGTTCTGCGACTACTGCTTTTCGGAACTCGAACTGCCGATCGAATGGGAAGGCCAGGGCGAGACCGAGCGGGGCATTGGTCCCGATGGCAGGGTGCTAGTGCAGGTCGACCCACGGTACTTCCGCCCGGCCGAAGTCGACCTACTGCTAGGCGACGCCAGCAAGGCAGAGCGCGAGCTAGGTTGGAAGCCGACGGTCTCGGTCGAGGAGCTTGCCAAGATGATGGTCCACGCCGATCTGGAGCTAGCAGAGGCTGAAGCCGCGAGCGATTCCGTCTACTCACCGACCGAGTAACCCGCACCCGCCCGGCTAATCGGTGCAAGCGCTACGGCCAATACGCAGCGTCGTTTTTGCCCGCCGGCGAGGGTGACCGGATGGTCGTCAGAATCCCTCTCTGTGGGTATACTTTAGCTATCTCAACAGATACGTTCGCTTATCTGTCCCCAGCGTCTATCCGCAACCATTCTCTCGCTTCGCGTTTGAGAAGCACATACTCCGATCAGGAATTTTCACTATGAGCGACCAAGTTATCCTTGTAGCCGGTGGCGGCGGCTTTATCGGTGGGCACCTCGTAGCCCGGCTGCTAGAGATGGGTCACAAACGCATTCGCAGCGTCGATATCAAGCCACTGGAAGAGTGGTATCAAGTTCACGAAGGCGTTGAGAACGTCGTTGCGGATCTCAAGATCAAAGAGAACTGCACCGCCGCCTGCGAAGACGTCGAGCGTGTGTACAACCTAGCTGCTGACATGGGCGGCATGGGCTTTATCGAGAACAACAAAGCCCTTTGCATGCTAAGCGTATTGATCAACACGCACCTGTTGGAAGCCGCTCAGGCGGCTGGCGTGGATCGTTACTTCTACGCTTCCAGCGCGTGCGTCTACAACGCGGACAAGCAGAAGTGCGAAGACGTCGTACCGCTCAAGGAAGAAGACGCCTACCCCGCCATGCCTGAAGATGGCTACGGCTGGGAGAAGCTCTTCAGCGAGCGCATGTGCCGGCACTTCCGCGAAGATTATGGCCTGACGACCCGCGTCGCCCGGTTCCACAATGTCTACGGGCCGCATGGCACGTGGGATGGTGGTCGTGAAAAGGCGCCAGCGGCCATCTGCCGCAAGGTGATTCACGCCAAAGAGACCGACAATCACACCATCGAAGTCTGGGGTGACGGTAAGCAGACCCGCAGCTTCATGTACATCGACGACTGCATCGATGGCATTTTGAAGATCACCGACTCGGACATCACCGAGCCAATCAACCTCGGGTCGGACGAGATCACCACGATCAACGGCCTGGTAGAAATGGTCGCCGATATCGCCGGCATCGACATCGAGCGAGATCACAATCTCGATGCACCCAAGGGTGTGAATGGTCGCAACAGCGACAACACGCTGATTACCAAGCTGCTAGGTTGGGCGCCCAGTATCAAGCTGCGGGACGGCATGGAGAAGACCTACCACTGGATCCATGGCGAGTACCAAAAGCAGCACCAAGCCGCCGCCGCGACGAGCTAACCAGCAGCAAGTTGTGGTCGTTTGAATAAATCGTGACGCGATCGTTGGCCGCTAGCCGGCCACGGTCAGCGTTCGCGATAACTGGCGACTGCCACCCCGGTCTGCTTTTCCTGCTGCAACGAAGGCAGTGTCTCGATGCCCCAACCGCCAACGATCTTGGTGATTAGCCAAGTCTATGTGCCCGACCCTGCGTCGGTGGGGCAGCACATGGCGGATGCCGCCGAGGAGCTTGCCCGGCGAGGCAATCGGGTGCAGGTGCTCACCTCGCGTCGCGGCTACGATGACCCGTCAAAAGTCTATCCCGCGCGGGAGGACCTCAACGGCGTCGACGTGGTGCGGATGCCCTTGTCTTCGCTCGGGAAGGCGACGCTGCTGCATCGCATCGCGGGGCAGCTTTGCTTTTTGGCCCAGGCAGTGGTGCGTGGTTTGTTCACGCGAAATCTATCGGCCATTCTCGTTAGCACTTCGCCGCCTATGGCGTCGATCGCGGCACTGGTGATTCGCCTCTTCCGCCGGGCGCCGATTACCTTTTGGGTGATGGACCTCAACCCCGACCAAGTGATCGCCACCGGCCACATGCAGCCCAATAGTCTGCCGGTGCGAATGATGGATTGGCTGAACCGGCGGATACTTTCGGCCGCCGACCAAATCGTGCCGCTCGACCGCTTCATGGCCGATCGACTGCGAGCCAAACTTACCGACCAGCCAACGAAGCTCGCCAAGGTCGAAGCCAAGTTCAACGTGATGCCACCTTGGCCAATGCTGGAAGAACCGGAACTCGTG
>JBCDCL010000362.1:0-3971 GCA_039182175.1 Planctomycetota bacterium | reverse complement strand
GAATCGTCGTACGCTCGCGAAATCGTATTAACTCGTCACTCGGACGGGGCGGTCGTACAATACGGACTAGTGCGGATTTGGTTAGCCGACCTACCCGCGGATGTCCGCGATGAGATTCGTGCTCAACAATCGCCGCTAGGACGCGTCTTGATCCGTCACGGTTTGCTGCGAGAAGTGGAACTGATTTCGTTCTGGCAAGTCACGCCCGGCCCCGCGATTGCGAAACAACTGGGCGACGAGACGGTCTTCGGTAGATCAGCTCAAATATTGCTCAACGAAAGGCCGACCATTCAGCTACTCGAAATCGTTCGTGCTGAGGAGTCTTCTGCTCAATGACAATGAAAGACACCTACGACTGTATCGTGCTTGGCGCCGGTCCTGCCGGCTGCGCTGCGGCGACGCTGGTCGCTGACGTCGGCTATTCAACGCTGCTGGTCGAACGAGCCAAACTTCCGCGTGAGCACGTTGGCGAATCGCTCATGCCCGAGAGTTACTGGGTATTCGAAAAGCTTGGCATGCTCGACAAGCTCCGGCAGAGCGGCTTTGCGAAGAAGGTGGGCGTCCAGTTCGTTAATAATAACGGTAAAGAATCGCAGCCGTTCTTTTTCCGCACCCACGACGATCGTGAGTGTGCCGAGACTTGGCATGTCGAGCGCGAGCAGTTCGACAAGATGCTGTTCGAGAATGCCCGCGAGAAGGGCGCCGACTGCTACGATGAGACCCGCGTGCTCGATGTTCGCTTCGACGGCCAGCGGGCGAGTGGGGTTAAGGTCCGTACCGCGGGCGGCGAGGAGCGAACCATCGCTAGTCGTGTAATTGTCGATGCCACTGGGCAGCAGTCGCTGCTGGCCAACAAACTGGGCCTCAAGCAAGTCAATCCGGATCTAAAAAAGGCCGGCATCTGGCGCCACTATCGGGGTGGCGACCGGGACGAATCGGGCGGCGGCGTCAAAACCATCATTCTGCACACCGAAGATAAACAAGCTTGGTTTTGGTACATCCCTCAGTCGGACAACATCATCAGCATCGGCTGCGTGGGCGACGCCGACTATCTGCTTAAAGGTCGCGGCGCCCCGGCCGAGGTGCTAGAAGAGGAACTGCAAAAGTGTCCAAGCGTCCGCAACCGCTTAGCGGACGCCGAACCGCTGGACGATCTCGCCATCGCCAAGGAGTTTAGCTACACCACCAGCCAACCGGCTGGCGATGGCTGGGTGCTCGCCGGCGATGCGTGGGGATTCATCGACCCGGTCTACTCGTCTGGCGTCTACTTCGCACTCAAGTCGGCCGACATGGCGAGCGAATGCGTGATCGACGCTCTGAAGCACAACGACCCGTCTGCCGAACGTCTCGGCCGCTGGAGTGCTGAATTCGCCGAAGGCACGAAGTGGGTCCGCAAGCTGGTGCATGCCTTCTACTCTGGCAACTTCCATGTGGGCCGCTTCGCGAAGACCTACCCGCACCACATGCCGGCGCTGACGGACCTGCTCATTGGCCGCATGTTCAGCCCCGCGGTGCCGGCTCTGTTCGACGACCTCGACCCTTGGCTCGAGAAGATGGCCAGCGCCACCGACGACGAAGACGAAATGGCCGATGGCGAAGCCATGCCCGTGCTCGCATAGGTTCGCTTTCCGTGGGCGGTCACGCCTGATCGAAGGCCCATGTCTCGAACTAGACGGCTTCGTACCGATTTCGGCATGCCACGCAACTGCATAGTACGACGCCAAGTGATAGAATCGCCGAGGGCTCGGGCACTCCCTCTGTCGAAAGCAGCGCATTGAAAGCACCGGTCGCTGGCCCTGTGCCGAACCCCGTGTCCACAATGGCCGCACTTCCAATCGTGTCGAAGTCGGTAAAGTCGCCCGACTCGAATCCGCCATTGGAGATGAGAGTTCCGTTCAGTGCGATGTTGTCGACAAGCAATCCTGAATCGACAACTTGATCACTCTCGTCCAAAACGCCGAGACCAAGTTCTACAGTTCCGTCAGTAAGGAACGTGTGCGAGTAAGAGAAGAATCCGGTTTCTTGATCGAAAAGCGACGGCGACACGACAAAGCTGCTATTCGTATCGGCCAACACATCTAACACACCGTCGACCAGAATCGACAAGAACGCAAAGTCATTGAATTCTAGCTCGGGAGTAGATTCGTCGGTCAGAAAGTTCACGTCTACGTCGAGCGTGTCGCCAGCAAACACGTCAAAACTCGTCTTCAGAGCCGACCCCGAAGTGGCCGTACCACCTGCTGGCGTCGTCGCACTGAGCACATCGAGCGATCCAGCGGGGAGCCCTAGAAAGGCTTCGATATCCGTGTCTGGCACCGCAAACTGAGCCGATGCGGGCGAGACGACGCAGAGAGTCGCGACGAGAGACACTGCAAAGACTGTGCGGTTCATGAGCTACGTCCCTTTTTAGCGTTTGTGAAGTACCGAGTTCACGACGAACGAACGCTCCCTGAGCATTCCGGATTCTATCGACCCTTCGGTGTGCCGCAAGCGAGAACGTTCGATGTTTCTCGAAATCGTCGCCGGCTGACGGCAGTCGCTCAGCGAAAAGCGATGCGATGATTCGGACATGTCGTAGGAGATCTTGTGGGCCGCAGAAATCAGCGGTTAGGCCAAAAACACGTAGTCGGAGGCGAGCAGCTATGCTCAATTGACTGTGCTAGCTGTGGCTACGCCTACCAGGGCATGTTGACCGTATCGAACTGACCCTGCGTGATCGTCCGCCTCGGATTCGAGATCGAGAACAGTGTCTAAAATCTACGACGAAATCACGTCCGACCTGCAGCAATGGATCAGCGAGCAGCGTTTGTTCTTCGTTGCCACGGCTCCAACCGGGGGTGAGCAAGGCAGCGATGGCCACATCAACTGCTCGCCAAAGGGGCTCGATTCGCTACGCGTCCTCAGGCCGCGGACGGTAGCGTATCTCGATCTCACGGGCAGTGGCGCCGAGACGATTGCCCATCTGCGAGAGAACGGCCGCATCTGCCTGATGTTTTGTGCGTTCGAGGGTTCGCCAAAGATCGTTCGGCTGCACGGTCACGGTGAAGTCATCACGCCTGCCGACACCGATTGGCAACAACTCGTCAGCCACTTTCCGCCGCATCCAACTGCTCGCTCAATCATTCGCATTACTTGCGAGAGAATTAGCGACTCTTGCGGCTTTGGCGTCCCACGGTTTGAATACGCGGGCGATCGCGAGACACTCAGCAAGCTCGCCGACCAAGGCGCCGACGCCGTCACCGCTTATCAGCAAAGGCACAATTTGCAAAGCATCGACGGCCTGCCGGCACTCGATCCGCAATAGCCGCCCTGCCCTGCTGCCGGGAGACTCTGCTAAACTGTGGCACTTGCTCGGTTAGGGTCTTCCCGGAGGCGGAACGGCATGAAGAAGCTGGTGTGGGCGTTGGTGCTCTTGTTGGTGATTCTGCACCAGGACATCTGGTTTTGGACAGACGATACGCTCGTCTTTGGCTTTATGCCCGTTGGTCTCTTCTACCATGCGTGCATCTCGGTCGCGGCGAGTGTGACTTGGTTCCTGGCGACCCGGCATTGTTGGCCTAATGCCGTGGAAACAGACCAGCCAAGCGAAGCCACGGAGGGGGCCCGATGACCCAGCTTACGATCATTGCCGGCTACCTCGGCTTGCTGCTGGTGCTAGGGCTGTTTGCCAGCCGGCTATTTCGCGGCACCAGCAGCGATTACATGGTAGCGAGCCATTCGATTGGTCCCTTTCTGCTGCTGATGTCGCTTTTCGGCACGACGATGACCGCCTTTGCGCTGGTGGGATCGACAGGCGAGGCCTTCAAAGAGGGCATCGGCGTCTACGGCATGCTTGCCTCGTCGAGCGGCATTATTCATTCGCTCTGTTTCTTTGTGCTTGGCATCCCGCTGTGGCGACTAGGGCAGAAGTATGGCTACCGGACGCAAATCAGTTTTTTCCGCGATCGGCTCGAATCGAATCGCATCGGGCT
>JBCDCL010000361.1:0-4000 GCA_039182175.1 Planctomycetota bacterium | reverse complement strand
GGGAGCGTCTGATCGTGATACGCGCGGGCCGTCTCCGGATCGAGGGCTAAGCGGAACTGCTCGTTCCAATCGAACTCGAACCGGGCCTTTGACAACGCGTCGTCGCGATCCTGGGCGCCGGGTCGCTTGCGGGCTACGTCAGCAGCATGCGCCGCGATTTTGTACGCTACCATGCCTTGCTTGACATCCTCTTTCTCGGGGAGCCCCAAGTGTTCCTTCGGCGTGACATAGCAGAGCATCGCCGCGCCATGCCAACCAGCCAAAGCGGCGCCGATACTGCTGGTCATGTGGTCGTAACCCGGGGCGATATCCGTCACCAACGGGCCAAGCACGTAGAAGGGCGCGCCGTCGCAAACCTCGGCTTGCCGCTCCATGTTCATCTGGATCTGATCCATCGGCACGTGGCCGGGACCCTCGACCATGACCTGCGTCCCCCGCTCGCGGCCTCGCAGGGTGAGTTCGCCTAAGACGTCCAACTCGGCGAATTGGGCTTCGTCGCTGGCGTCAGCAATCGAGCCAGGTCGCAAGCCATCGCCAAGGCTCCAAGTGACATCGTACTGCCGCATGATGTCGCACAAATCATCAAAGCACTCGTAAAGCGGATTTTGCTTGCGATGCGTCATCATCCACTTGGCGATCAGCGAACCACCACGGCTGACAATGCCAGTCACGCGATTCATTGTGTGCCCGAGATGCTCGAGCAGGATGCCGCAGTGAATCGTCATGTAGTCAACGCCTTGCTTGGCTTGGTGCTCGACCATGTCCAAGAAGTGCTGCGCTGTCATGTCCTCGATCTCGCCGCCTAACTCTTCGAGCATCTGGTAGATAGGCACGGTACCAATCGGCACCGGCGAGGCGCCAATGATGGCAGCACGAATGGCGTCGATGTTCTTGCCGGTCGAAAGATCCATCACCGTATCGGCGCCGAAGTGGACGGCGGTATGCAGTTTTTCCAACTCGCCATCGATGTCGCTCGTGACGGCCGAATTGCCAATGTTGGCGTTCACTTTGCACTTGGAAGCAACGCCGATGCACATCGGCTCCAGGGCGCCGGCTGCGTGGACACGGTTGGCGGGGATCACCATCCGGCCTTTCGCGACCTCGTCGAGCACGACCTCGACCGCGAGATTCTCGCGTTTCGCCACGTACTCCATTTCGGGCGTAACCTCGCCCTTGCGTGCCCACTCAAGTTGTGTCGAAGCAGCAGAATTCGTTGTGGACGCGGGCATCAGCAAAAACCTCCAGAATCAGGCGGCTACGCGCAGAAACGCAAGGCGTAAACCATTGGCATGTAGTAGTTTGGGATCAATCCTACCGTTCCCAGGTAAGGTGTCAACGCATGGGACCGAGTGAACACGGGCCAAGCGACTACGAGCGGCAGCGGCGTCGCAACAACCAATCAAACGCCTTCTAAAGGACGCAAGCGCCCGTTGTAACGATTCTTACAGAAATGCGTCGCCCAGATCTCGCCGATAGTCCCGATTCGTTGTCGGGGTTCTGAGACACGATTAAGATAGTAGCTGCGGGGCATCGACACTGAACCATCTCTTCCTGCAGCAGTCCGACCGGAACCGGGCAAAGGTGCAACACGTTGGCGTTTGTTCGCATAATCACCCTGGCCGGTTGTCTGTTGGCTGGAACGGCAGCCGCTGCAACCTCGGCCACCGATGTGCAGTTGGTCGTGCGGACCGATACAGGCGAGGTCGAACTGTACAACTCAACGGCCGGCGTCTTTGACATTGCTGGCTACACCATCGATTCTCTGTCGGAATCTCTACAACCAATCGAGTGGATGCCGGTTGCCGGTCGGCTAGACGCGTCGATAACGGGGGACAGCTCGTTCGACTCGGTCGCTCCATGGATCGTATTCTCATTGCCGACAGACGACAGCGAACTGTCAGAAGGCGCCCCTTTTGGGCCCGGCGGCCAACTCACTGCGGGTGAGTTCGTCTCGCTGGGTTTTGCTTGGGACACCGAAGGCTCGCAAGACTTGATTGCCGACGTGCTGGTCGACAACATCTCAACGGTCGTTGATGTGATCTTCACGCCGCCGGGCGACTACGACCTGAACGGCGCCGTCAACATCGACGACTACGCGGTCTTCTCACAGACGTTTGGCTCGTCTAGTGACTTGCGAGCCGATGGCAACGACAGCGGCACTATCGATGCCGCCGACTACACGATCTGGAGAGATGCCCTAACGACCGCCGTGGCGCCCCTACCAACCGCGGGTGTTTTCATACTTGCGATTCCCGAGCCCGGAAGTCTAACGCTGCTAGTTTGCCTAGCAGGCATCGCGGTTGCCTCCGGCAGATGGAATCGCTAGCGGCGGTTCTTTAACAGGCGATCAAGCACGATCTGACGGGCCTCCAGGGCCGCGGGGCTTGGGCTCTCACCAGACACATCGAGATGCCCGAACGGCAAGATCACTGTGTCGTCGACGCCCGCCAGTCTTGCCCGTCTCACGGCCACAACCCCATCGCCCTTGCCGTCGACAAGTTCGTCCACTTCGGCAAAAGCCCGATCGACCTTACCAGCAGCGTCGTCCACTCGCATACCAACAAGTGTCGCCTCGGCCCGCGATCTTAGCCAATCGATTTGTGCTCCCGACACCGACGCTCCTGTCCCAAGAATGAGCGTGTATTGGACAGCCGGATTGCGGGGTCGTTGATTCAATGCGGTCAGGAACGGCGAACCGGTCCGGAGGTCGGTGGCCGCTTCGCCCCAGCCATCGACAATCGCATCGGTCATTCGTGTCCACGGACTTCCGTTCGACCGACCCAGCCAATGCTCCCAAAGATCCGTTGCAATCGCCACGCGTGCCAGCAATGTCCCCTGTGTCGGCGGCGCCACCATGATGAGTCGGTCGACACACCCAGGATCTAATTTCGCGTCCTCGATTACCGCTCGCGCAACGAGTCCACCCATCGAGTGGGTGACAAGCGAGAACCGCCTTCCTGGACGCAACCGCTCGACTCGCCGCAGCTCGGCTGCAAGCAGCTTTGCTGACTCGCAAAGGGGCTGGTCGTTGGGATACTGAAAACCAGCACAGGCTAGCCCTGCCTCTCGAGCTGCGTCGACTAGCACCTTCGTTGCGCTGGACGTCGAATTGTAGCCGTGAACATGAAGGACGATTGAATCGGCATCACTGGCTTCAGGGCACAACGGTAGACCGTAGCGAGCACGGACTTCTTCACTGAGCAATCGATCGCGAGCGGCCGCTCGCCAACCGCCATCGCTCTTGGCAGTTCGCTGCTCACTGCCCGCCACGACTGGCGAGACCGCTAGCAAGCAGAGCACGGCTGTTAGTGTGCGAAGAAAAGCCAAACGGACCTCAGATCGGCGCGTTCACAGAGGAGATTCGTAACGACGAACAAGTCTCACGAGCAGTACGGCGATTCTACTCGTTTGGTTCGCCCAGTGTCTGTGTAAATCGGACTTTGACCGAGGCGTCGGCTTGCTCGACCGCGGTCCAAAACTCGGCGGGCGTACTGACCCGGTCGCCACCGACGTGACTAATAAACATCCCGGGGCGGACCCCTTGCTCCCAGGACACACTATCTGGCGTCACGTCCGCTACGACTACGCAGCCTTGCGGGTCGATCAAGCCTTCCCGTGATGCCCGCTCTAGGTCTGTCTGCGAGACAGCTGTAGCGTAGTCCACCAAGATGCCTCGCCAACGTGGGGCGGGAGTGGTGACGATCTTCTGCCCCAGCGTGTAGTGCTTGCTTAAGGAGACGTCGGCGGTGCGTTGCACTCCATCGCGTTCAAAACTGACCTGCAGCGACTTACCCGGCGGCTGCTGCCCAACGAGCAGTTGTAATCGGTCTGCGTTTGGTGTCGGCTCGCCGGCAACGTCAGTGATGATGTCTCGCGAACGGAGGCCAGCTCGCCCGGCAGGACCACCGGCGTAAGCTTGTTGGACGGCGATTCCGTATCGACCGTCTGTTGTCTTTGATCGGGCGCTCACCGAAAAAGAGATTCCGAGCAACCCATATTC